>DATMTZ010000294.1:0-5534 GCA_035563975.1 Oxalicibacterium sp.
GCGGCGCTGGCGGCCGCAGCTGCTGGTGTGGGGCTTGTCGGCCACGCTCGGCAATCTGCCGCAGGCGCGGGATGCGCTGCTCGGCATGAACAATGGCGTATTGGTCGAAGGCGCGATCAAGAAGGACATCGTGGTCGACACGCTGATTCCGCCCAACCCGTCGCGCTTTCCCTGGGGCGGACACCTCGGCATCCAGATGCTGGAGCCGGTAATCGCCGAGATCGAACAGCATGCCACCACGCTGGTCTTCACCAACACGCGCTCGCAGGCAGAGATCTGGTATCGCGACATGCTGGCTGCGCGGCCGGACTGGGCCGGCATCATCGCGCTGCATCACGGCTCGCTCGACAAGGAAGTGCGCGACTGGGTCGAACTGGGACTGAAGCAGGGGAAACTGAAGGCCGTGATCTGCACGTCGAGCCTGGACCTCGGCGTCGATTTCCTGCCGGTCGAGCGCGTGCTGCAGATCGGCAGCGCGAAAGGCATCGCGCGCCTGCTGCAACGCGCCGGACGCAGCGGCCATGCACCGGGTCGCGCTTCGCGCGTGACGCTGGTGCCCACCAACACGCTGGAAATTCTGGAAGCAGCCGGTGCGCGACGCGCGGTGGCAAAGCGCCAGATCGAAGGCCGCGCCGTGCCGAACAAGCCGCTCGACGTGCTGGTGCAGCACCTGGTCACGATCGCGCTCGGCGGCGGCTTTCGCTCCGAGGAATTGTTCGACGAAGTGCGTACGGCGTATGCGTATCGCGAATTGACGCCGGAAGAATGGCAATGGGCGCTGGATTTCGTCGCGCGCGGCGGCCAGAGCCTGACCGTGTATCCGGAGTACCGCCGCGTGCTGCCCGATGAGGAAGGCGTCTACCGCGTGCCGGACGCAGCAATCGCGCGACGGCATCGCATGAGCATCGGCACCATCGTGTCGGATGCGTCGGTGCAGATCAGATACCTGTCCGGCGGCCTGCTTGGTTCGGTCGAGGAATCCTTCATCTCGCGCCTGCGCCCGGGCGACCGCTTCCTGTTCGCCGGCCGCGTGCTGGAATTCGTGCGCATGCACCAGATGTCGGCTTATGTGAGACGCGCCAGCGGCACCAGCGGCGCGGTGCCGCGCTGGAACGGCGGCAAGATGCCGCTGTCCTCGGAACTTGCGCATGCAGTGCTGGATTGCCTGCAGGATGCCGGGCAGCATCGCTACGAAGGTGTGGAAATGCAAGCGATCAAGCCGCTGCTCGACCTGCAGCAGCAATGGTCCGGCCTGCCTGCCGCCGACCGCCTGCTGGTGGAACTGACGCACAGCCGCGAGGGCCGGCACCTGTTCATGTATCCGTTCGCCGGACGCTCGGTGCACATCGGCCTGGCTTCGCTGCTCGCCTACCGTTTCGGCAAGCACCACAAAGCGACCTTCTCGATCTCGATCAACGACTACGGTTTCGAACTGTTGTCGTCGCAAACCGTGGACTGGAGCACGGTGCTGCTAATGCCGCAGGCAGACGGCCTGCTTTCCATCGACAATCTGCTGGAAGACGTACTGGCCAGCCTGAATGCGGCGGAACTCGCGCAGCGCCGCTTCCGCGAAATCGCGCGCATCGCGGGCCTGATCTTCCAGGGCTATCCGGGCCAGCCGAAGAGCAACCGGCAACTGCAGGCTTCGTCCAGCCTGTTCTTCGAAGTGTTCCGCAAGCACGATGCCGGCAACCTGCTGCTGACGCAGGCGCAGCGCGAAGTGCTGGAACAGGAGCTGGAACTGACGCGGTTGCGCGACACCTTGCGGGAACTGCAGGGCCGTGAAATGAATCTGCACGAAACGAAGCGCGTGACGCCGTTCGCTTTCCCGCTGATGGTGGAGCGTTTTCGTGAAAAGCTGAGCACGGAAAAATTGTCGGACCGCATCGCGCGCATGGTGCGCGAACTGGAGAAGGCTGCATCGATACCCTGAGTCTCAACGCCTTGAGCGTGGAAATCGCCGGCGAAACGCTGCTGTTGCTGCCGCAGCGCGCCGCATATCGGCCGGCGCAGCGCATGCTGCTGATTGCCGACATCCACTTCGGCAAGGCGGCGGCTTTTCGCGCGCAGGGGGTGCCGGTGCCGCGCGGCACGACAACCGACAATTTGACACGGCTGGATGCACTGATCGACGTGCATCGGGCGCGGCACGTGCTGTTCCTCGGCGATTTCCTGCATGCACGCGCGTCGCACGCGCCGGCCACGCTGGACGCGCTGCGGCAATGGCGCGCGCGGCGCAAGGATCTTGTGCTGACTCTGGTGCGCGGCAACCACGACGACCGCGCCGGCGATCCGCCGGACGATCTGCAGATCGACGCGGTCGACGAACCGTTCGAATCCGGCCCGTTCGCGTTTTGCCATCATCCTCACGCACAGGCGCGCGGCTATGTGATCGCCGGCCATCTGCATCCGGTATTCCGGCTCAGCGCGGCGGGCGATTCGGTGCGGCTCCCCTGCTTTGTTTTTGGCGCCAATAGTGGCATATTGCCTTCCTTCGGCGCTTTCACGGGCGGCTTCGCCATCAGCCCGCAAGCAGACGAACGTGTGTTCGTGACGACGGGAGAAGCGGTTCACGCCGTACCGGGCGGTTCACTGACTTTCGGTCCGCCGGCATGAAGATCCTCCGGGCAGATGGCCCCATAACAAGACACGACAAAAACGCCATGCAGTCATCCGACCCCGATCACATCGCCGCCACGGCGTTGATGGCAACCACCGTCTCGGAAATCTTCGAAGGCAGCCCGGTTCCGACCTTCGCCATCGATCGCGACCACGTGATCACGCACTGGAACCATGCCTGCGAACTGATCAGCGGCCTGCGCGCGGCTGACATGGTCGGCACCCGCAACCATTGGCAGCTGCTGTATACGCATCGGCGCCCGCTGCTGGTGGACCTGATCGTTTCAGGCACCATCGAGCGCGACCTCGACGCGCTGTACAAGGGCAAGCTGCGGCGCTCCAGTTCGGTGCGCGGCACCTACCGGATCGATGACTTCTTTCCGCATCTCGGCGAATCGGGCCGCTGGCTGTCGTTTTCAGCGGCGCCGCTGTGCAACGCCGCCGGCGACATGGTCGGCGCGATCGAAGTGCTGCAGGACATCACGCTGCAAAAGCAGGCCGAGCTGGCGCTGCAGCAGGCCAATGAAGGACTGGAACAGACGGTCCAGCAGCGCACTGCCGAACTGCAATCGGCCAATGCGCATCTGACCGAAGCCAACCACAAGCTGAAAACCGGCTTTCTGACCACGATCAAGATCTTTTCCAACCTGATTGAGATGCGTGCCAGCCACCTGGCGGGACATTCACGCCGCGTCGCGGAGCTCGCGCGCCGCATCGCCGGCCGCATGAACATGGATTTCAACGCCACGCAGGAAATCTTCATCGCCGCGCTGCTGCACAACATCGGCAAGATCGGTTTCTCCGACGAGTTGCTGGCCACGCCGATCAACATGATGAATAGCGACACGCTGGCGAACTACCGCAAGTTCACGCTGCGCGGCGAGCAGCTGCTGATGCCGCTGGAAGACATGGCGGAAATCGCGCACCTGATCCGCTCGCATCAGGAGCGCTGGGACGGGGGCGGCTTCCCGGATCAACTGAAGGGCGCGGCGATTCCGATCGGCGCACGCATCCTCGCGCTGGCCAGCGATTACGAAAACCTGCAGAACGGCACGCTGCTGCAAAAGCACCTCAGCGAGGAAGAGGCGTTTCATACCGTACTGCGCGGCATCGACAAGCGTTACGATCCGGCCGTGCTCGGCGCATTCCAGGAAGTGCTTACGGGCATCAATCCGAATGCCGAAACGCAGCCGGAAATCGCGCTGGCGCCGGGCGAGCTGAAGCCGGGCATGGTCTTGTCGCGGGATCTGGTCGCGAAGGACAACTTCCTGCTGCTGTCGGCCGATCATGTGCTGGACCAGCGGCTGGTCGACAAGATCGCCGCCTTCGAGCGCACCGCCGGCATACACATGACGATATGGGTGAAGGGACCGCCGAAATAAGGCGATAGCCAGTGCGGTGCTTCAGCGCGGCAACCGTCCGCCGAACCGCCACAGTAACCAGACGTTCAGCGCCACCGCCGCCAGCGTGCACAGCACGCTGGTCCACACCAGGCCCGGCTGCCAGCGGAATGCCAGCGACCACGGGATGCCGGTCAGCAAAGCGGCAATCGTCGAAAGCGCATCGCTGCCCCAGCCGGTTTCGGCCAGCACCAGCAAGCCGCCGGTTGCCGTCACGCACGCCGCCGTGGCGACGCATGTTGTCGAATTGCGATAAGCAAGCTGCATCTTGTCTCCTCCTGTGCAAATCTTTGCAAACCTCATCGTGCATGGCATGCGCGCCGCTGCCGGTCTGTGCCGTCGTCTTCGGGTGCGCTGTCCTGCTTTTTGAAAACCATTCTAGCGCGGCGGCCGATCCGCGCGGCAGATTTCCTGCGCCGCCGTCGCCGGCCGACATGTAACAGGCGGAACTATCGGCGGCGGTTGGCCATCCATTCCTGAACCATGCAGCAGCGGCGCGCAATGGTGCCGGCGCTGCCTGGCGTTTCAGGCAGGCAGTCCGCTACAGCCGCATCCTGCCGATCCGCCTATGCTGGAGTCCGTCAATGGTGATGCCGCCGATGATGTTGAACATTACTGCGCTGCAACAGGTACTCGATTCGCTACCGGTGCCGACCTTCATCAAGGACGCGAACCATCGCTTCGTCTTCATCAACAAGCTTGCCTCCATTTATTTTGATCAGCCGCCGCAGGCGATGATCGGCAAACGCGACGAAGATTTCTTTCCGATCGAGCAGGTACGAATCTTCCACGAGATGGACGAACGCGTGCTGCGCTCCGGCAAGGTCAACGAGAACGAAGAGACCATCACGGATCGCAATGGCGTCAGCCGGCAGGTAGTCACGCGCAAGTCGCTGTTCGTGCTTGAGGAAGAACGCTATCTATTGGTGTCCATCAGCGACATCACCGCGCTGCGCGAATCGGAAGCGCGCGCCCGCTACCTGGCTTATCACGACAACCTGACCGGGTTGCCGAATCGCACCGCGATCTACGAACGCCTCAATCAACTGCTCGGCAAGCCGCTGGAAAGCGAGTCGGCGATGGCGCTGCTGCTGGTCGATCTGGATGGCTTCAAGAACGTCAACGACACCTACGGTCATGAAGCCGGCGACGAATTGCTGTGCTCGTTCGGACGACGCCTGAAGAACGTGGTGCCCGATGCGGAACTGGTGGTGCGCATGGGCGGCGACGAATTCGCCGTGCTGGTGTCGTCGCCGCCGCAGTCGGACCGGCTGGAGCAGTTGTGCGCGCTGATCGTCGAAGCCGCGGCGGAACCTTTCAACGTGGTCGGCGTGCAATCCTATGTTGCTGCGTCGGCCGGCGCCTTCCGCATCGGCCCCGGCCTCACCTCGCCCGGCGAAGCGGTGCGCAAGGCCGACACCGGCTTGTACGAAGCGAAGCGCCGCGGCAAGGGCCGCTACTGCATCTATTCGCCGGACCTGGACGCAAGCCTGATCCGCAGGAAGACACTGGAGA
>DATMTZ010000295.1:0-2002 GCA_035563975.1 Oxalicibacterium sp.
CGTGAATGCGGGGACGGCATGAAAATGGGTGGAACGGAATTGTGGATGCCCGAGGGCGGCGCAATGGGGGCATTGATCCGCGCAACCGACTGGTCCGGGACATCGCTGGGCGACATCTCATGCTGGCCGGAGGCATTGCGATTGACGACGGGAATCTGTCTCGATTCGCAATTTGCTATCGCAGTCTGGTGGGCCGCTGATTTGATTCAGCTATATAACGATGCCTATCGCGAGCTGATGGGCGAAGCCCGGCATCGCAATGCATACGCCCGTTCCGCGCTCGCTACCCAGCAGGAAATGCTGCCCAAGCTGGATGAACTTGCGCAGCAAGTCATGGAATGCGGCGAAGCGGTGCGCGGCTATGATTTGCGTCTGGTCATCGAGCGCAACGGCTATCCCGAAGACCGCTATTTCACTTTTTCCTTCAGCCCCATCCGGCAATCGGACGGCATCGTGGCCGGCATGCTCGTTGCCGCGCATGAACGTACGGCCAAGATGCTGGTTGCGCGGCGTTTGCGTGACAGCGATGCGCGTCTGGTCGCCGCACTGAACGCGGCCAAGATGGCAAGCTGGGAATGGGACTTGCAATCGGATCAGTTAATCATGTCCGATTCCGCAACCGAAGTATTCGGATTGCCGCCAGGCGAAGTGCTGCACGACAGCGGACAGGGTTTCGCCCTGGTGCATCCGGATGATGTCGCCCGTCATCGCACCTTGGTCGAATCAGCGATCGCCGCAAAGGGAAGCTGGCACGGCGAATTTCGCATTGTCCGTCCGCGCGATGGCGAGATCGCATGGCTGGAGGAGCGCGGCATGACGACCTGTAATGCCATCACCGGGAAAGTTGGCACGACGGGTTTGGTATGGGATGTCACAGCCAGCAAGCGCGCGGAGGACGCCTTGCGCCTTGCCGATCGCCGCAAGGATGAATTTCTTGCGACGCTGGCACACGAATTACGCAATCCGCTGGCACCGATCCGCAGCGCCGCGCATTTGTTGGGCGAAACGGAGCTAACGGCAGAACGGCTGCAGCGCTGCCGTGAAATCATTGATCGCCAAGCAGGCCATATGACGCGCCTGCTGGAGGATCTGCTTGACGTGTCACGCATCACCAGCGGCAGGCTCGATCTGAAGAAACGGCCGGTCACGCTGCGGGAAGTAGTCGACAGTGCAGTCGAAACCGTACGGCCGATGATCGACATCAAGGCACATCTACTGCACGTGAAGCTGCCGGACGAAACCATTCTGCTGGACGTCGATCCGTTACGCATTGCGCAGGTATTGACCAACCTGCTGACGAACGCTGCAAAATATACCGATCGCGAGGGGCGCATCGAACTTGACGCGGCCGTCGACGATGGCGTGCTGACGGTAACGATTTCCGATAACGGAATCGGCGTGGCGGCGCAGGATCTGCCGCATCTGTTTGAAATGTTTTCCCAGGTCAGCTCGGCGATCGACCGCTCGGAAGGCGGACTGGGCATCGGCCTTGCCTTGTCCAAGGGCTTGCTCGATCTGCACGGCGGCAGGATTGCCGCTCACAGCCGCGGTTTGGGGCAGGGAATGCGATTCGTCGTCCGGCTGCCGCTGCCACTTGAACAGAAAAACGCGGTGCTCGCGCCGTCAGCGCCCGTCAATACGGCACGGCATGGAAAAACCATCCTGCTGATCGACGACAATCGGGACGCAGCCGATTGCCTGTCAGTGATTTTCCAGATCGCGGGGTATCGGGTGCTCACTGCGTATAACGGCCTGGATGGCTTGGCGACAGGCGCCAAAGAAAAGCCGCATATTGTGATTCTCGATATCGGCATGCCGAAGATGAACGGCTACGAAGTCGCCAGCCGCATGCGCGGCGAAGACTGGGGGCGTGCCGCGTTGCTGATAGCCGCAACCGGCTGGGGACAGGAAACCGACAAGCGTATGGCTTATGATGCCGGCTTCGACCATCATTTGACCAAGCCTTTCGACCCGCGCGAAGCGTTGGCGGCGCTGGCACAAT
>DATMTZ010000296.1:0-3464 GCA_035563975.1 Oxalicibacterium sp.
GTGTTCAAGCGCAGCGCCTGCGTCACGCCGCCGTTCGCGCGATTGAAGGTGCATCACAAGTCGGAGATCGTGTTCCTCGGCGTCGATGAAGTCGACGCGGTCAGCAAGAAAGGCGTCGACGTCAGCCCGCAGCAATGGCGCGAACTGATCGCGCAGGACGACGTGGTGGTGATCGACAATCGCAACAGCTTCGAATACCGGCTCGGCCGCTTCAGGAATGCGGTCGACCCCGGCGTCGACAACTTCCGCGACTTCCCGAAATACATCGAGGAGCACGTGCCGGAATGGAAAGCCGCCGGCAAGCGCGTCGCGATGTATTGCACCGGCGGCATCCGCTGCGAAAAGACCAGCGCCTGGATGCAGGACATGGGCGTGCCGGTGTATCAGCTGGAAGGCGGCATCCTGAACTACTTTCTGCAGATGCCGGACGCCGACAAGGATTGGGAAGGCGAATGCTTCGTGTTCGACAACCGCATTGCGCTCGATACACATCTGCAGGAAACCGGCACCACGCCGGACGACGTGTACGGCGGCGTGCCCGAATGGGAGTGGCGCCTGCAGCGCGCGCGCCGGCTGGAAGAAGACAGCGAGTAGGCATGTCGCGCCCGCCCGCCTACCGGCCGCCCGCCGTCGACGGCGTCAGCCCGAGCTGCGTGGCGCTGCCGAATGGCCCGTGGCGCACGATGGTGGAATTTCTTGCGCAGCGGCTGCCGGTGGTGTCGCTGCAGGAATGGACGGACCGCATGGCGCGCGGTGAAGTGCTCGACGCACAGGGCCGCGCGCTCTCGCCTGAAGCCGCATATCAGGCGCAGACGCGCGTCTACTACTACCGCACGATCGCGCAGGAACCGGTGATCCCGTTCGAAGCGAACGTGCTGTATCAGGATGATTATCTGGTGGTGGCCGACAAGCCGCACTTCCTGCCGGTCACGCCGGCCGGCCGCTATGTGCAGCAGACGCTGCTGGTGCGGCTGAAACGCCAGCTCGGCATCGACGCGCTCAGTCCCGCGCACCGCATCGACCGCGACACCGCCGGTCTTGTGCTGTTCACGGTGCAGCCGCACACGCGCAACCTGTATCAAACCCTGTTCCGCGAACGCAGCGTGCGCAAGGAATACGAAGCCATCGCGCCGTATCGCGCCGACTTGGCGCTGCCGCTGCGCTACCGCAGCCGCCTGGTGGAAAGCCCGGCGTTCATGCAGATGCAGGAGGTCGACGGACCGCCGAATGCGGAAACCGCGGTTTCACTGATCGAACGGCAAGGCGATCTCGCACGCTATGCATTGCAGCCGGTGAGCGGACAGAAGCATCAGTTGCGCGCGCACATGGCGGCGCTCGACATTCCCATCGTCAACGACCGCATTTATCCGCATCTGTTTCCGGACGAAGGCGTCGCGCAGGATTACAGCCGGCCATTGCAGCTGCTGGCGAAGCGTGTGCAGTTTGTCGATCCGCTGAGCGGCGAGGAGCGCGCATTTGAAAGCCAGTTCTTACTGCACTTCCCCTCTACCCCGCAACAACGCCCCTGAAAGAAACTTCGCAATGCTGGAGACGATCTGTGAAGCAGCGATGCTGACGACGCAAACGCTATCTCATTGGCTCACTGAAAAAATCGCGGATCGCTTTGGTCGAAGCGAGACTCTCTTACGCAGAATCACCATACAGGCGCTGGTCTTCGGCCTGCTGGTCTTTCCCATGATGATTGCGATTCCGTGCACGCTTGCCCTCGCCCTGTACGGTCTGCGTTGGCTATTCGGCAATACCTGATCATTTCAGGATAACGGGACGGTTCAGGCCGCGTGGCGCAGTTTGCCTTGCTCATCTGCGGCCGACTGCGAGTCAGTCGCCTGCTTCCACGCCGCGTGCGCCTGCGCCGACGTCCATACCGCGAAATGCAGACGCGACAGGAAAATCGGATCCGCAAGCAAGGCATTTTTCTGCACATCCGGCACTGCCGACGGACCTTTCGCCAGCACCGTCTCGATCATCCGTTCGCGCAGCGCATTGGCCGCCGCCGAGCGGTGCGAATGCCGTATGCCGCTGACGCAGACGAGCGCGTTGAAGGCGGGATCGGCCACGGCTTCGACGAAACTGCGAGGCAACGGGCTGCCATCCAGATGGCGTTCCATCTCGCGCAGCTCCAGCGGCGGCTCGGCCTCTTCCGGAATCACGAACAGTTTCTTCTGGCGGAAGCGCACACCATGCGATACCTTGCTCGAATAGACCGAGACCGGAATCGCCACTGCCAGCGAGCCGACGATGGGCAGCAGCCACGGCAGGAAGGTCGGGTTCAGCCAGAAGATGCCACCGCCCCAGGCCAGACCGACCAGCGTCTGAAAGCCGTGATAGCGGAAGGCTTCGGCGGGCGTCGTCTCCGAGTCCTCGCGTGCCGGCGACTTCCAGCGCAGCGCCCAGCCCATGAAGGCGGCCACCACGAAGTGCGTGTGGAACAGCATGCGCACCGGCGCCAGCAGCATCGAGAAAATCATCTCGATGAACATGCTCATCGTCAGCCGCAGCCCGCCGCCAAATCCGCGCGCACCCTCTTTCCACACCAGCAGCACCGACAGGATTTTCGGCAGGAACAGCAAGGTGGCGGTCGCCGTGAACAGCATCAGCGCCTTCTCCGGATGCCATTGCGGCCAGATCGGGAACAGCTGCCACGGCTCGGTGAAATAGGTCGGCGGCGTCAGCGTGTGCTGCGCCAGCAGGCCGGTGGAAAGAATCAAAAACAGCAGCCAGAACGGCGCCGACAGGTAGGCCATTACGCCGGTCACGAACACGGCGCGATGCACGACGTGCATGCCGCGTGCGAGGAACAGGCGGAAATTCATCAGGTTGCCCTGGCACCAGCGGCGGTCGCGCTTCAGTTCGTCCAGCAGGTTCGGCGGCATTTCCTCGTACGAGCCGTCGAGGTCGTAGGCGATCCATACTTTCCAGCCGGCGCGCCGCATCAGCGCCGCCTCGATGAAATCGTGCGACAGGATTTCGCCGGAGAAGGTGCCCTTGCCCGGCAGCAGCGCCAGCGCGCAATGCTCCATGAAGGGTTTGATGCGGATGATGGCGTTGTGGCCCCAGTAATGCGATTCGCCGAGCTGCCAGTAATGCAGGCCGGCGGTGAACAGCGGGCCGTACACGCGCGTCGAGAATTGCTGTATGCGCGCGTACAGCGTGTCGCGGCCCGCGGCGCGCGGCGCGGTCTGGATAATGCCTGCGTCGGGATGGATTTCCATCGCCTGCACCAGGCGGCTCAGGCAGTCGCCGGTCATCACGCTGTCGGCATCGAGCACGATCATGTAGCGATAGTTCTTGCCCCAGCGGCGGCAGAAATCGTCGATGTTGCCGCTCTTGCGGCGCACGCGGCGCTGGCGGCGGCGGTAGAAGATGCGGCCGAAACCGTCGACCGCGCGGCACAGCGAAGTCCATGCCGAGATTTCATCGGCGCAGGTGTCGCTGACGCTGCT
>DATMTZ010000297.1:0-4541 GCA_035563975.1 Oxalicibacterium sp.
CCGATGCTTAGACGGACGGCGCGACGCCCGGGGCCGGCTCCAAGGGTGACCGCAAGAAATCGGCGCAGGCGCCGCGCGGCGGCAAGGGCAACGGCAACGGCAACGGCCCTCGCGCCGGCAAGCCTCACCTGAAAGCAGGCGATGCCGATGATGTCTTTTCTTTCGTGATTTCCGAGGATTTCGATGCGCAGGCGGAAGACGCCTCCGGCGACAAGCGCCGCCAGGCGGAGTCGAAGAGTGCGCGCCGCACCTTGACATCGGATGACGATGCACCCAAGCTGCACAAGGTGCTGGCGGAAGCCGGACTGGGATCGCGCCGCGACATGGAAGAGCTGATCATTGCGGGCCGCGTGTCGGTCAATGGCGAGCCGGCGCATATCGGCCAGCGCATCCTACCGACGGACCAGGTTCGTATTAACGGCAAATTGATCCAGCGCAAGGTCAGCAAGCGTCCGCCGCGCGTCCTGGTCTATCACAAGCCGGCCGGCGAAATTGTCAGCACCAACGATCCGGAAGGCAGGCCCTCCGTATTCGATCGTCTGCCGACCATGAAGACCGGCAAATGGCTGGCGGTCGGCCGGCTGGATTTCAATACCGAAGGCTTGCTGTTGTTTACCACCTCCGGCGATCTGGCGAACCGGCTGATGCATCCGCGCTACGGCATCGACCGCGAGTACGCGGTACGCACGCTGGGCGAGCTGGAAGAAGGCATGCGGCAGAAGCTGCTTGCCGGCGTCGAGCTGGAAGACGGCACGGCGCAGTTTTCCCGCATTGCGGACGGCGGCGGCGAAGGGATCAACAAGTGGTATCGCGTCACCATCGGCGAGGGCCGCAATCGCGAAGTGCGTCGCATGTTCGAAGCGATCGGCCTGACGGTGTCGCGCCTGATTCGCACGCGTTATGGTTCGATGACCTTGCCGCGCGGCCTGAAGCGCGGCCGCTGGGAAGAGCTGGATGAACACGCAGTGCGCGACCTGATGGCCTTGAGCGGCCTCGAAAAATCTTCGGGCGGCGCGTCGTCCAAGACACGCAGCGGCGAGCGCGGCAACGGCAATCGTCCTCCTCGTTTCGATAACGGCCTGACTCAGCCGAGCAGCCCCAGCCAGTGGCAGAACATCGGCACACGCCAAGGGCGTACGCAGGGTCAAGGCGGCAAGCCGGGACGTGGCGGGCAAGGGCAGGGACAGCCGCGCAGCCGTCAGCCTGATCCATTGCAGACCGCGCTGGGATTCCCCGGGATGGGGCAGCCGCGACGGGCAGCGGGTGGCCGTTCAGGCGGACCTGCGCGCGGCAACGGACCGCAGGGCGGCATGCGCCGGCGCTCCAAGATCTGATCCCAATCGATTCTCTGCCTGTCTCTCCATGATCTGCCATGTTGTCGATCTGAATTGCGGCAAACGGCGCGATCGGCTATAATTCGGCAGGCCACCAGCCGGATACTTAGCTTTTTGGCATTGAATTTGGTGGTCAGAATGATAAAAAAGATGGGCAGATGCCCATTTTTTTTTTGTTAAACAGTTTGCGGTATCGGGGCGATGCCGCAGCGAGAAAAGCCGCTGCGATCGACCTTCTCTGGAGAGATTCTTTTGCAGTTGTCGGCACTGATTGAAAAAACTGTAGTGGGCATGGGCTACGAACTGGTCGATTTCGAGCAGGCGGCGCGCGGATTGCTGCGCGTGTACATCGATTTCCCTCCCGAGGATGCCGACAAGGGCGCCATCACGGTCGACGATTGTGAAAAGCTCACGCACCAGTTGCTGCATGTGCTGACCGTGGAAAACGTCAATTACGAACGCCTGGAAGTTTCTTCTCCCGGGCTTGATCGTCCATTGAAGAAGTATAGCGATTACGTGCGCTTTGCCGGGGCTGAAGCCGTGGTCAAGCTGCGGATGCCGATGCCGGCCGCCGCCAATCGCAAATCGTTTCAAGGAATTTTGCAGGAACCGGTCGGCGACACGCTGGCACTGGAATTTGAAGGCAATCAGGGGCCGGCGAAGCTCGAGTTTACGCTCGCCGATGTAGACAAGGCACGCTTGGTGCCAAAAGTGGATTTTAGGAGTCGCAAAGCATGAGTCGCGAAATTTTATTGCTGGTTGACGCGCTGGCGCGTGAAAAGAACGTGGACAAGGAAATCGTCTTCGGCGCGCTGGAGCATGCGCTCGCGCAGGCGACGAAGAAACGCTATGAAGGCGATGTCGATATCCGCGTCTCCATCGATCGCGAAAGCGGCGAATTTGAATCCTTCCGCCGCTGGCATGTGGTGCCGGACGAAGCTGGCCTGCAATTGCCTGACCAGGAAATCCTGCACTTCGAAGCGAAAGAACAGATCGGCGACATCGACGTCGACGACTATATTGAGGAACCGATCGAATCGGTCGACTTCGGTCGCCGCTTTGCGCAGGACACCAAGCAGGTCGTACTGCAGCGCATCCGCGACGCCGAGCGCGAGCAGATCCTGGCCGACTTCCTGGAGCGCGGCGACTCGCTGGTGACCGGCACTATCAAGCGCATGGAACGCGGCGATGCAATCGTCGAATCGGGCCGCATCGAAGCCCGCCTGCCGCGCGACCAGATGATTCCAAAGGAAAACCTGCGCATCGGCGACCGTGTTCGCGCCTACATCCTGCGCATCGATCGCAATGCGCGCGGTCCGCAGGTGATCCTGTCGCGTACCGCGCCGGAATTCATCATGAAACTGTTCGAGCTGGAAGTGCCGGAAATCGAGCAGGGCCTGCTGGAAATCAAATCGGCGGCGCGTGACGCGGGCGTGCGCGCGAAGATTGCCGTGTTCACCAACGACAAGCGTATCGACCCGATCGGTACCTGCGTCGGCATGCGCGGCTCGCGCGTGCAGGCGGTGACAGGTGAGCTGGGCGGCGAACGTGTCGACATCGTGCTGTGGTCGGACGACCCGGCGCAATTCGTGATCGGCGCGCTGGCGCCGGCCAATGTGTCGTCGATCGTCGTCGATGAAGACAAGCACGCGATGGACGTCGTGGTCGACGAGGAAAATCTCGCGATCGCGATCGGTCGCGGCGGTCAGAACGTGCGTCTCGCATCCGAACTGACCGGCTGGCAGATCAACATCATGACCGCCGAGGAATCGGCCGACAAATCGCAGGCGGAAACGGCTGCGATCCGCATGCTGTTCATGGAAAAGCTCGACGTCGATCAGGAAGTGGCCGATATTCTGGTGGATGAGGGTTTCGCCACGCTGGAAGAAATCGCCTACGTGCCGATCAGCGAAATGCTGGACATCGAATCCTTCGACGAAGATACCGTCAACGAATTGCGCAATCGCGCACGCGATGCATTGCTGACCGAGGCGATCGCTTCCGAGGAAGGCCTGGAAGGCATGGACGACGCGCTCGTCAACCTCGAAGGCATGGACCGCGTCCTTGCGGGCAAGCTGGGCCTGGCCGGCATCAAGACGGTCGATGCGTTTGCCGGGCTGGCCTATGACGAATTCGGCGCGATCCTGGCATTGTCTGCCGACCGCGCGCGCCACCTGATTGAAACTGAATTTGAAGATGTGACCGACGATGAGATGAAGCTCATCGATGCCAAGTACGACGACCACGCCAAGGCGCTGCAAGCCAAGGTTTGGAGCCTTGCGGAAGCCAAGTAATTTGCAGGAGTCGGTATTGTCATACAACGTGTCACACAGAAAAGAGGACTGAATGGCGAGTAACAACGTAGCCCAATTTGCCACCGAGCTCAAAATGCCGGCAGATCTGCTGCTCACGCAATTGCGTGACGCCGGCGTCGAGAAGAGCTCCGCGTCCGACGAATTATCCAAGGCCGACAAGGACAAGCTCCTTGAGCACCTGCGCCGCGCGCATGGCGCGACGCCTGATCGCGAGAAAAAGAAAATCACGCTGACACGCAAGGAAACCATCGAGATCAAGCAGGCGGACGCCACCGGCAAGTCGCGCACGATCCAGGTCGAAGTGCGCAAGAAGCGCACCTTCGTCAAGCGCGACGAACCGGCAGCGGAAGAAGCACCAGCGAAGGTGGCCGCACCGGTCATCGATGAAGCCGAAATGGAGCGTCGCGCCGAAGAAGCGCGCCGCCAGGCCGAACTGATCGCACGTCAGGAAGCTGATCTGCGCGAGAAGCAGGAGCGCTTGGCCAAGCTGGAAGAGGAAAAAGCGGCACAGGCCAAGGCGCTGCAGGAAGCCGAAGGCGAAGCGGAGAAAGCCGCTGCCGGAAAGGTGGTGGAAGCAAAAGCCAACGAAACGGCTGCCGAAGAGAAGAAGCGCCTGAACGACGAAGAAGCCGGCAAGAAAAGCGCGCAGGCGGCGAAGGATGCTGCACGCGAGGCGTCGGAAAAGGCCGCGGCGACGGAAATCGCCCGCAAGGCAGTGGCTGACGAAGTGGCGCAGATCAAGGCGATGATGAATGCGCCGCGTCGCGTGATCAAGGCGCCGGAACCGGCGCCAGCCGCGAAGCCCGCTGAAGGCACATTGCACAAACCAGCTGACAAGAAGCCTGGCGAGAAAAAGGACGACAAGAAGGCGCCGGTCGACAAGAAATCGATC
>DATMTZ010000298.1:0-4612 GCA_035563975.1 Oxalicibacterium sp.
CAGCGCATCTTCTGGAAAGACCGCGATTCGCGCTACCTCGGCTGCAATATGGCGTTCGCGCGCGACGCCGGGTTGGCATACACCGAGCAAGTGATCGGTAAAACCGACCGTGACATGCCTTGGGGCGAGTTGGCCGATGCATTGCGCAAGGCCGATGAGGAAGTCATCGCGACCGGCGTGCCCAAGATGAACCACGAGTTCGAGGTGCTCATCGACGGCGTGCATCGCGCGGGCATCACGAGCAAGCTTCCGCTGACCAATGGGGACGGCACGGTCATCGGCGTGCTCGGCTCCTATACCGACGTGACCGATCGCAAGCGCTCCGACTTGGCACTGCGCTTGCAAAGCCGCGCGCTCGATGCGAGCGTCAACGCGATTCTGATCACGGCCGCCGCCGAAAGCGGCCATGTCGTCGAATATGCCAATCCGGCGTTCAAGCGCATCACCGGCTACGATCCCGCGGAGGTGATCGGGCAGGATTGCCGTTTCCTGCAGCGTGACGACCACGACCAGGAGGGGCTCGTTGCCATTCGCGAAGGCCTGGCCGCGAACAAGGAAGTCAGCGCCGTGCTGCGCAACTATCGTAAAGACGGTGTGCTGTTCTGGAATCAACTGTTCATCGCGCCGGTGCCGAACCCCGACGGAAACACGACGCACCATATCGGCGTGATCAACGACGTCACCGATCTCATCCGCTATCAGGAGCAGCTCGAATACCAAGCGAACTACGATAACCTCACGCGCTTGCCGAACCGCAATCTGCTGCGCGAGCGGCTCGATCAGGCCATCGCGCGCCGCAAACCGCTCGCCGTCGTCTTCATCGATCTGGACGGCTTCAAGAACGTCAATGACACCTATGGTCATGAAGCCGGCGACGAACTGCTGTGCTCGTTCGGACGACGATTGAAGAGTGTGGTGCCGGATGCAGAACTGGTGGTACGGATGGGCGGCGACGAATTCGCCGTGCTGGTCTCCTCACCTACGCGGGCGGATCGGCTGGAGCAATTGTGTTCGCTTATCGTGGAAGCGGCGGCCGAACCTTTCCATGTGGTCGGTGTGCAATCCTATGTTGCCGCCTCGGTCGGCGCCTTCCGCATCGGCCCCGGCCTCACCTCGCCCGGCGAAGCGGTGCGCAAGGCCGACACCGGCTTGTACGAGGCGAAACGCCGCGGCAAGGGCCGCTACTGCATCTATTCGCCGGACCTGGACGCAAGCCTGATCCGCAGGAAGACACTGGAGAAGGAATTGCGCGACACGCTGGCGCGCGGCACCGGACTCAGATGCGTGTTCCAGCCGCTGGTGGAAGGCAGCGAGGGCAGGATCGTCGGCGTCGAGGCGCTGGCGCGCTGGGAAAGCCCGAGCCTGGGCGTGATCCCGCCGTCGCAATTCATCCCGATTGCAGAAGAGGCCGGCCTGATCGCGCAGCTCGGCGAATGGGTATTGCGCGAGGGCTGCCGCGAGATGGCGGCATGGAACGACATCTTCCTGGCGGTCAACGTCTCGTCGATCCAGCTGCGCAACATGCGCTTTGCCGGCAAGGTCCTGCGCATCCTGGAGGAAGAAGGTTTTCCACCCGACCGGCTGGAACTGGAAATCACCGAGACGGCGATCATCCACGTCGATGAGCTCGTCACGGCGCAGCTGCAGCGCTTGCGCGCGGCCGGCGTGCGCATTTCGGTCGATGATTTCGGCACCGGCTATTCCAGCCTGCAGCTGCTGAAGGAACTGAAGCTGGACAAGATCAAGATCGATCAGTCCTTCGTTTCGTTCATGACCCAGGCGGCAGATTCCGCGGCCATCGTCAGCGCCTTCACCCAGCTCGGCAATGCGCTGGGCTTGCAGGTGGTGGCAGAAGGCGTGGAAACGGTGGAGCAGAAGGAATTCCTGATCGATGTCGGTTGCACGGGCTTCCAGGGCTTCCTGTTCTCGCGCCCGCTGGAAGCCGCGCCCTTATCGACGCTGCTGCAAGGCGCGGCGTCCCTGGAAGAAAACTAGCCGACGAATCGCGCTCACCGCCGCCGGTTTCGTTTCACCATCATCATGCGCTGCGTCGCTCCAGCCTGCATAGGCTTCGTCGCTTGTAGGAATACGGCAACGGGAACTATCCAGGTGGAATCTTGCCTCATCCCAAGTGTTACATCTCGTTTCAATTAGGTAGCGTTTTCTTACAGACGGTTGAGACGCTGTCTGATTCGAGTTTACCCAGCGCTTCTGTACAGTGTTTTACACGACCTTCACCACGCGCTGTACCGCCTGTCGCGCCGCGCAATTGTCAACCAGGGAGCCCACAATGTCACAAGCACGCACACTTCTCGTTACCTCGGAAGCCGTTCCGCTGGTCAAGACTGGCGGCTTGGCTGACGTGATCGGCGCACTGGCGCACACGCTGACGGCGCAGGGCGTGGACGCCTGCATCCTGATGCCGGCTTACCCCGCAGCAATACAGGGCGCGGTTGGTCTGAAGAAACTCTGCGATTTGCCGGGCCTCCCCGGCGGCGATGGTGAATTACTGCAAGGCAAGATGCCTGATGGCGTGAAAGTCTTGCTGCTGCGCACACCGCGCTTCGACAATCGCGTCGCGAATCCCTACGTCGACAACAGCGGCCACGAATACGATGACAACGCGCTCGCGTTCGGCGCGCTATGCCACGCTGCCGTGCGCATCTGCGCTGGCCAGACGCCGCTGCCGGTGCCGCATGTCGTGCACGCAAACGACTGGCACGCGGGCCTGATCGCCGCGCTGATGCGCGTGCAGAAAATCGAGAATGTCGGCACCGCGATCACCATTCACAACCTCGCCTTCCAGGGCAATTATCCGGCCGAGCTGGCACCGCAACTGGGTATCCCGGCCGATATGATCAATGAGGAAGGCATGGAGTTCTGGGGCAAGCTGAGCTTCCTGAAAGCCGGCGTCGCCTACTCGGACCGCATCACCACTGTCAGCCATACGTATGCGCGCGAAATTCTCACACCGCGCTTCGGCTACGGTTTTGAAGGCGTGCTGAACCGCCGCAAGGACGCATTGATGGCGATTCCGAATGCGGTCGACGTCGATTGCTGGAATCCGTCCACCGACAAGCTGGTCAAGCGCAATTTCAGCGTCGACAACATGGCCGGCAAGGCGGCATGCAAGCGTGACCTGCAAAAACTGTTCAATCTTCCGGTGCAGCAATTCATGCCGCTGCTGGCGATCGGCAGCCGCATCACGCACCAGAAAATGGCCGACGTCATCATCGAAGCGATGCCCGGCATCCTGGAACGTCATCCGCACCTGCAGGTGGCGGTGCTCGGTTGCGGCGAGCCGCAATATGCGCAAGCCTTCAAGGACCTGGCTGCCCAGCACCCGGACCGCGTCGGCGTCTATATCGGCTATGACGAACGCCGCGCGCATGCGCTGCATGCCGGCGCCGACATGCTGCTGCATCCGACGCGATTCGAACCTTTCGGGCTGACGCCGATCTATTCGATGCTGTACGGCACCATTCCGGTTTGCTCGCGTGTCGGCGGCCTGTGCGACACCATCGTCGACGCTACCGACAGTCATCCCGACCCCCGCGCTACCGGCGTGCTGTTCGACGGTGAAACGGCGGAAGACCTGTCGCATGCAGTGGATCGCGCGCTCGATCTCTATTTGCGACCTGCCGTGTGGCAGACCATGCAGCGCAACGCGATGCAGGGCGATTTCTCGTGGCAGGGACCGGCCGCGGCTTATATCCGCATGTACGCAGAGATTGCGCCTGCCTCCGCCAAGCAGGCCTTCCTCGACGTGCTGACGCCGAAGGCAAGTGAACCTTTGATCCTCAATCCCTCTCATTACAAGATGACCGCCTGATGATGCGTCGAGCAATGCTCGTCATCAGGCGACGACTCGCTTTGCGACTCTTCAATGAAACCGCCTGACCATGCAAAGCCGCACTTCCGTTACGGGACTCAACCCGCCGCGCATCTATTGCCTCGCTCCTGCCGCCATCGCTGATGTCGAAACGCGCGCGCGCACGCTCGCGCAGGCGTCCGACATGCAGTTCGATTCCATCCTGCTGTGCCACACCGGCACTTTCGCATCGTCTGACCAGGACAATGCGCCTGCCGATGCCGACGTCGATCGTGCAATCTCCGCGCTCGCCGCCGCTTGCGCGCAGCGCGGATTGCGCCTGCTGCTCGATCTGGAAATCGACCGCTTTGCATCCGGGCACGCATTGATCGCACAGCATGCAGAACAATTCTTCAGCCGCGACGACGGCGCGCAGACGCTGCCGGATCCGCGCATACCGCACAGCCTGACGCCCGACCGGCGCGTACGCCTGCGGCTCGATGCGGCGGGCACGGAGCTCGCGCTGACCTACTGGCAGACGCGCATCGCCGGCTGGCTCGGTGCCGGTGTCGCCGGGTTTCGCTGTCTCGATATCGGGCGCATCCCGCCGGCGCTCTGGCAACGGCTGATCGCACGCAGCAAGCTGGACAAGGGCGACGCCGACTTCTTTGCGTGGACGCCCGGTTGCACACCCGAACAATTGCAGGCAGTGCAGGAGTGCGGCTTCGACGCGGTGTTCTCCTCCGACGCCTGGTGGGATTACCGCGCCGGCTGGCTGGCAGAGGAACATGCGCGCCTGGC
>DATMTZ010000299.1:0-3777 GCA_035563975.1 Oxalicibacterium sp.
ATATAAGAAACAGACATAAGCCCTCGCGCAAAGTAGGGCGAATGGTAATAAACTTATGTCTTATTCCAAACAACTTAGTAATTATTTGCTTATATGCCTTTTTGGTATAAGAAATGATGAAAAATAATTAACGAGCAAGCCGGGGAGGGAAGCATGAATCTTCATCAACTTCGCTTCGTACGCGAAGCAGTCCGCCAGAATTTCAATCTGACCGAAGCCGCCAAGGCGCTGTTCACCTCGCAGCCTGGCGTGTCCAAGGCGATCATCGAACTGGAAGAAGAACTGGGTGTCGACATCTTCACGCGCCACGGCAAACGCATACGCGGGCTGACCGAGCCGGGCCGCGCGGTGCTGAAGTCGGTCGAACTGATCATGCAGGAAATCGACGGCCTGAAGCGCATCGGCAATGAATTCGCGGCGCACGACAGCGGCAGCTTCACGATCGCCACCACGCACACCCAGGCGCGCTACTCGCTACCGAAGGTGGTGCAGGCTTTTACACAGAAGTTTCCAAAGGTCCGGTTGTCGCTGTTGCAGGGTAATCCTAAGCAAGTGGCCGACATGGTGCTGATGGACCAAGCCGATCTGGCAATTGCGACGGAATCGATTGCCGATATCGATGGCCTGATTTCGCTACCTTGCTATCAATGGGAGCACCAGATCGTGGTGCCGCCCGAGCACCCGCTGCTGAAACTGACAAAACCGATCGCCCTGGAAGATATTGCGGCCTTTCCGCTGATTACCTACGACAGCGCATTTACCGGCCGCAACAAGGTCGATCACGCATTCCAGTTGCGCAACCTGAAACCGGACATCTTGCTGGAAGCGATCGATGCCGATGTGATCAAGACCTATGTGGAACTCGGACTGGGCGTCGGCATCATCGCTGGCATGGCTTTCGATCCCGAGCGTGACAAGAACCTGCGGGCGATCCCGGTCGGCCACTTGTTCGGCACCAACGTCTCGCGCGTGGCGCTGAAACAGGGTGCTTATCTGCGCAGTTATGTATTTACTTTTATCGAACTTCTCGCCCCGACACTGAATCGCAAGCTGGTAGAGCAGGTGTTGAGCGGTGAAAAGGACATGTACGAGCTGTAAGGCCGTACCCGTTTGGAAAGGCAGCATGAGCAATCCGGTCAATACCGACATGGCGGCGTACTACGCGCGGCGCGACAACTTTGATGAAGAGGACGTCGAGAATCCGGACGCGATGGATGCGCTTGACGAGATCATGGAGCGCCTGCGTGAACTGATGACGGGGCAGCGTGTGCTCGAACTGGCTTGCGGCGATGGTTACTGGACCGACGAGCTGGCGGAATATGCGGAATCGGTGCTGGCGACCGACATCAATCCGAACCTGATCGAGATGGCAAGGACGCGTGAGCTGCCGGAGGAAGTCGTGCAATTTGCTGTGACGGATGCGCGCGATCCGCAAGTACAGGGCGATTTTACGGCCTGCTTCGCGGGTTTCTGGTGGTCGCATGTCCGGCGCGAGGATCAGGCCGCCGTGATCACCCGATTGCGCGAAGTCGTGGGCAAGGACGGCTTGCTGGTGCTGGTCGACAATTCCTTTATCGAAGGGGAAACGGCCATCGCTCGCACCGATGCCGAGGGTAATACCTACCAGATTCACGCCTTGCAGGATGGCGAGCGCTACGAGATCGTCAAGAATTACTATAGCGACAGCGCGTTGCGCAAAAAGCTGGGCCCTTTGCTGCGCGACATGCGCGTGTATCGCTACGACCATTACTGGATGCTGACCGCCCGCCTGAAATAGGCCGGCAAGGAGCGCAACATGAGATCGACCAAGGCCACCGCCGCCATCGAACGCCTGAAGGAACGCAGCGGCAACGAGCACTACGCGATGGTGCGCACCGGCGATGAATTGTTCTATCTGATCGACCGTTCGCCTGAAGGCGCGCCGCTGGTGCTCAGCGAGCGCCTGCCGCTCGACGAATTTGTCGCCTTCGTCAAAGCATTCGGTCCGCAAAAGCCGCGCAAGGCGACCAAATCCGATCTGGCCTTCGAAAAGCAACTGATCAAACGCTGAACTTCGCCGTCCGCGCCTTTCATTTTTGCTCGCCGGCGCAGCGGCCGGCAGCACTTTTGCAGCTGGGGTATTCTTGCTGGCGGACGCATCGACGCCGAGCGTCGCCAGCACGATGCGGCGTCCGGAAAAACAACGACAAGGAGACGACATGAGAGCAGACAAGGCATTGCGCTTGACCCCCGCCTCGATTTTGCGCGGTGGCATTCTTTTATTTGCGATGGCGGCAGCCAGCTTTAGCACCGGCGCACTGGCACAGACGTGGCCGCACGGCACCGTTACCGTGGTGGTGCCGTGGCCGCCGGGCGGTCCTTCCGACATTGCCGCGCGCCCGGTTGCCAAGCGCCTAACCGAAACCTTAGGTCATTCTTTCGTCGTCGACAATCGCGGCGGTGGCGGCGGCAATATCGGTACCGCAGCCGTCGCGCGCGCACCGGCGGACGGCAATACGCTGTTGATCACGTCCAGTGCGCCGATCGTCATCAATCCGAGCCTGTACAAGAAGATGGCTTTCGATCCTGCCAAGGACCTGGCCCCGATCACCAACCTGTTGCGCGTGCCGCTGGTGCTGGTCGCGAATCCTTCGGTGCCAGCCAACAACCTGAAGGAACTGGTGGCTTACATCCAGTCGAAGAAGGGCGATTTCTCGTATGCGTCGGCCGGTTCCGGCACGCCGCAGCACATGACCGGTGAGCTCTTCAAGAGCATCACGCATCTCGACATGACGCACGTGCCGTACAAGGGTTCGGCACCGGCGATTTCCGATCTGCTCGGCGGTCACGTACCGGTGATGTTTGACAGCATGATCGCGATCATGCCGCATATCAAAAGCGGCAAGGTAAAGGCGATTGCGGTGTCGGGCGCCACGCGCTCCAAGCTGCTGCCGAACGTGCCGACTTTCGCCGAGTCCGGCTATCCGGCTCTGGTGTCCTATGCGTGGTATGGCTTCTTCGCACCGGCCGGCACGCCCAAGCCGATTATCGACAAGCTGAACACGGAAACGCTGAAGATCATGAAAGAACCGGAATTCCAGAAAATCCTGGCGGATACCGGTTCGGACTTTGTCGGCGACACGCCGGAACACTTTGCCGAATTCGTGAAAGCGGAATCGCAGAAGTGGTCCAAGGTCGTGAAGGAAAGCGGCGCGACGGTCGATTGATCCGTGTCCGGCAGCAAATAAAAGCCCGTCTGCGTGACGGGCTTTTTATTGCCTGATTGCGATGCGTTGTTTACTTCGCTGCGTGAACGGCGCGGGTGGCCAGGACGACTTCTTCCGGTTGCAGCACGCGTCCATCCTCCGCGAGCAGTTCGATCCTGCGCAGCGGCCGGCGATGCTTGACATCGAGCAGCACCGAGCCGATTTCGCCTGGCTCGAACATATGCTCGCGGCCCCATTGGCTTAATGCGGCCAGGACCGGCATCAGCGCTTTGCCTTTCTCGGTCAAGACGTATTCCCGATAGGCGCTGCCGTCCGATGCGGCTTCGACGGTCATGATGCCCTGTTCGACCATGCCCTTGAGCCGGGTGCTCAGGATGTTCTTGGCCAATCCCAGATTGCGCTGGAATTCGCTGAAACGGCGGATGCCGCCGAGCGCATCCCGAATAATCAGCAGCGACCACCAGTCGCCGATCACATCCAGCGACCGCGCGACTGCGCAGGTATTCCCTTCAAGACTCTTGCGTTTCATCTTCCGTTCTCGCTGACCGATCGGATCGCCTATTTATCCGAT
>DATMTZ010000300.1:0-4866 GCA_035563975.1 Oxalicibacterium sp.
TGCGGCCGGTGCCGGCGTGGCAGGTTCGGCTTGCGGCGCGGGCGCCGGCTGCTGCTGCGTGAACCAGAAATACGCGCCAGCCAGTATGGCGGCGCATACGATGACAAGGATCAATGCCCGGCTTGTTTTCTTCATCTCGTCTCCTGAAGTTGCGAGCCGTGTTGGCGACCCGCATGGCGTGGGTGGCAATGCGTGTGAGGTCAAGGGTAACGCACATCGACGGTCATGTCGAAACGCCGCGCTGGCTGTATGCCGAGAGTGGCACCTTCAAGCGCGCGTGGCGGTCGGCCGCGTCATGACAGCGGTGGCCTTATGCGGACAGGGCGGCTGGCGGATGACGTCACCACATCGCCGCTGCGTTGAAGCACAGCGCCCGGCTGCGGTATCATGCGCGGTTGCTTCCCTATTTGCGGATATTCCCATGCACAGCCTTTCCCAAATGCCGCCCGAACGCGGCTTGTCCTTCTGGTGGAAACCGATCCTGTTCGTCCTGGTGGCGGCCATCGGCCTCTACTACGTCAAGTGGTCGCCGTACTACTTCAAGGCCTTTACCGCTGCCGAGCATCACAGCATCGGCGCGTCGATACTGAACGACCAGCAGGCTTCGCCGATCGCTGCGGCGCTGACCTATGCCAAGGTCTACTTCCTGGCGATCTGGAAAGCTGCGGTGCTGGCGATGATCCTCGGTTCGCTGATCCAGGTACTGATTCCGCAGGACTGGCTGCTGCGCCTGTTCGGCCGCGCCGGCTTCGCGTCGACCTTGCGCGGCGGCCTGTTTGCGCTGCCGGGCATGATGTGCACCTGCTGTGCGGCGCCGGTGGCTGCCGGTATGCGCCGCCAGCAAGTGTCGGTCGGCGCCGCGCTCGCGTTCTGGATTGCCAACCCGGTGTTGAATCCGGCAACGCTGGTATTCATGGGCTTTGTGCTCGGCTGGGGCTTCAGCGCCTTGCGCCTGGTAGCCGGCCTGGTACTGGTGCTCGGCGTATCGCTGATCGCGCAACGGATCGCAGGTCCGCAGGAAGTGCCGGAACCGGCGCTGGAAGCAGTGGCGGAAGCCAGCCTTATCGAGCAGCAGCCGTTCCTGCAGCGCTGGAGCGTGAAGCTGTGGCAGCTGTTCTGGAGCACGATGCCGGTCTATATCCTGGCCGTGCTGGTGCTGGGCGCGGCGCGCGTATGGCTGTTCCCGCACATCGAAGGCGCGATGAACGACAGCCTGTTGTGGCTGGTGCCGATGGCGATCGTCGGCACCTTGTTCGTGATCCCGACCGCCGCCGAAATTCCGATCGTGCAGACCATGATGTCGCTCGGCCTCGGCACCGCGCCGGCGGTTGCGCTGCTGATGACGCTGCCCAGCGTGAGCCTGCCGTCGCTGCTGATGCTGCGCAAGAGCTTCGATGGCAAGGTGCTGGTGGTGGTGGCCGTGTTGACGATGCTGATCGGCGCGGTGACCGGCCTCATTGGCATGCTGCTTCTCTGATCGCGGCAGCCTTCAGACGTATTTTTTCTGGCAGCGCTCGCAGTAAAAGCTGCGGCGCTGTGTCTTGCCCAGCAGGCCCTTGCTGAACGGGATATTGCAGCGCGGGCAGGTGTGCTTCGTATGCGCCAGCCAGTGTTTCTTCAGTTCAAAGGCGCGCTTCCATTTCAGGAAGTCGAAACTGTATGCGCGTGCCTGTTCGACCAGTTCGCGCAGCTTGCGATCCGACAGCGCGCCTACAGTCGATAAGGGATGCACGCGGATCCGGAACAGCACTTCGTTCTTGATGATGTTTCCGACGCCGGAGAAGATCGTCTGATCCAGCAGCGCGTCGCATACCAGCATGTCGGGCCGGGCGCGGAGCTTTTTTCTGGCAGCCGCCGGATTCCAGAGCCCGGACAGCACGTCGGCACTCCAGTCGTACTGCTCGTCCAGCGGCCCTTCCACCATGCGCACCGAACTCGTATAGAAATTCAGTTCGCCGTCAGTAAAGTGCAGTCCGAGACTGGGCCGGGTGTCCTTGTGCGTATTGATGCGATAGGTGCCGAACAGCAGCAGGTGCACCCGCACCGTCAGTTCGGGCAACTCGATCAGGAAATGCTTGCCCCAGGTGCGCAGGGCAACAATACGCTGGCCGGACAGGCGCGCCATGTCGATCTTGGCGAGGCCCTCGGCGCGAACGATCGTCTTGCCGGCAAATGCAGCGGTTTCTTCTTTGAGCAGTACAAGCGACGGACCTTCGGGCATGTCGTTCTACTTGCCGCGCTGTGGCTTGGGCGGTACGAAGCCAAGCCGGCTCATTGCCTCCGTCACGTTCTGCGCCGACTTGTCATAGTCTGACCATGGCGCATTGCCCTGGTCCAGTCGCGTATGAATATTGGATACCGTCCATTGCGCGCTGCTGTGCAGCTTGTTGACTTCATCCCACTCGATCGGCACCGAGACGCCGAGCCCCGGGCGTGCGCGCACCGACCATGCGCACACCGTGGTGGCGCCGAAGCCGTTGCGCAGGTAGTCGATGAAGATCTTGCCGACGCGATTGCGCGGCCCGCTCTTGGCGACGAAGCGCATCGGCAGCGTCTTCGCCATGTGGTCGACAATCGCCTTCGAAAAATCCTTGATGGAGTCCCAGTCGTAACGGCACTTCAGCGGCACCACCACATGCAAACCCTTGCCGCCGCTGGTTTTGCAAAAAGATTCCAGGCCGAGCTGCTGCAGGAAGGCGCGCATCAGCAGTGTCGATTCCTGCATCACATGCCATTCGACGCCTTCGCCGGGATCCAGGTCAAAGGTCATGCGATCCGGTTTGTCGATCGCGGTCTTCACAGCGTTCCACGTGTGGATTTCGATCACGTTCATTTGCGCGGCATTCAACAGGCCGATCGGTTTGGCGATTTCCATCAACGCCGGATGATCGGGATCGAGCGACTGGTCCAGTTCGTTGATGCCTTCGAACGGGTCGTCCATGTGCTTCTGGAAGAACAGCTGGCCCTTGATGCCGTCCGGCGCCCGCACCAGCGATACCGGGCGGCCTTTCAGGTGCGGCAGCATCAGCGGCGCGACTAGCGCGTAGTAACGGATCAGGTCGATTTTCGTCAAGCCGGTCGACGGATCGACCACGCGATCGGGGTGGCTGACCTTCATGCGGGCCGGCAAGCGGCTGGAAGCGCCGGCGGAAGCTGCGATGTCGGCTCCGGCGGCTGCGGCCGCTTTCTTCGATGCAGGCGACTTGCGGCGCGATTCGATGGTCCTGGTCGACACTGCTTCTTCGCGCGTGATCGCATCCGCTTTCTTGTCGCTGCGCAGGCCATGAAACACACCTTGCCGCACGTGACCGCCCTTGGTCCATTCGCTGAAGGACACTTCGGCCAGCAGCACCGGCTTGACCCAGTGCGCCTTGCGGTCGATGCCGGTGGATGCCGAGAAAGGACTCTTTTCGGCGGCAAGCGCGTCGAGCTGTTTCTTCACTTCCTTCAGCGTCCTGTCGCTGAAGCCGCTGCCGACGTTGCCGGCATAACGCAATTTGCCGTCTTCATGCACACCGAGCAGCAGGGAGCCGATGCCCTGGCGCGAACCCTGCGGATCGGTATAACCGCCAATCACGAATTCCTGCCGGTGTCCGCATTTCAGCTTGATCCAGTCGGCCGTGCGGCGTCCGACCGCATAGTGCGAATTCTTGCGTTTGCCGATCACGCCTTCCAGGCCGATGTGGCAGGCCGATGCGACGAGATCGCGCCCGCTGACGGGGAAGGTGTCGCTGAAATGGACATATTCGGATGCTTTCCGCGTCAGCGCCTGCTGCAGACGCGCGCGGCGTTCCGTCAGCGGCGTCAACCGCAGGTCGAGGCCGCCGCAATAGGGCAGGTCGAATACGTAGTAGACGATGTCTCGCGTTTTCGCGATGTCGAAGGCGTTCTGCAGGGCCTGGAAATCCGGCACGCCCTTGTCGTCCGCGACGACGATCTCGCCGTCCAGCCAGCAGGGCGGCAGCTTCATTTTTTTCAGTTCGGCTACCAGATTCGGCAGGCGATGCGTCCAGTCGTTGCCGTTGCGGGTGATCAGGCGGATATCCTTGTCGTCGATGCGGGCCAGGATGCGGTAGCCGTCGAACTTGATTTCGTACAGCCAGTCGTCATCATTGTCCGGCGGCGTGTCGACCAGTGTTGCCAGCGGCGGCGACAATGTTTCCGGCAATTCCGCTTTCTTCGCGCCTTGCGGCAATGTGCCGGCCTTGGGAACGGCGCGTTGCGCTTTCTTCACGGCGGGAGCAGGGCGGCCATCGTCCGGCATGCCGAGCGCGGCAACGCTGTCCGGCATTTCGTCGACCACGCTGAATTCGGCGGCCGAACGCACGTACTCGTCCTTTTCCTTGATCAACAGCCACGGGTCCTGCTTGCCGCCGCCGTACTTGCCGCCCTTCATGCGCACCAGTACCCACTTGCCGCGCAGCTTGTGGCCGTGCAGCTCGAATTTCAGATTGCCCTTGCGGTAGCCTTCGCGCGCATCGCCGATCGGCTCCCACGTGCCCTTGTCCCAGATGATGACCTTGCCCGCGCCGTACTGGTGTTCGGGTATCTGGCCTTCGAATGTGTTGTATGAAATCGGATGGTCCTCGACGTGCATCGCCATGCGCTTGTCGCGCGTGTCGAAGCTCGGGCCTTTCGGCACCGCCCAGCTTTTCATCGTGCCATCGAGCTCGATGCGGAAGTCGTAGTGAAGGCGCGTCGCCCAGTGCTTCTGGATCACGAAGGACAGCGCGGCTTCGTTCGGCGTGCCGCCTTCTTCCGGTTCCGACGTGATGTCGAAATTGCGCTTGGCCTTGTAGGTCTTCAGGGAGTCGTAAGCCATCGTTATGCCGACTTGCGTTTTGGCGCGCTCTTGCGTTCATCGGC
>DATMTZ010000301.1:0-2605 GCA_035563975.1 Oxalicibacterium sp.
CCGTTTCTCCGGGGTAACGCCAAGCTGTCAGACGCGTTCTTCCACCCACTTGCCGACGCCTTGCAACGCGGCATGCAATCCGCTCGGATCCGTGCCGCCGGCCATCGCCATGTCCGGCTTGCCGCCGCCCTTGCCGCCGACCTGCTGCGCGACGAAGTTAACCAATTCACCAGCCTTGAGCTTGCCGACGCTGTCGGCCGTCACGCCCGCAACGAGGCTGACCTTGCCGTCGTTCACCGCGGCCAGCACGATCGCGGCCGTCTTCAGCTTGTCCTTCAGCTTGTCCATCGTCGTGCGCAAGGCTGCGACGTCGGCGCCTTCCAGCTTGGCCGCCAGCACCTTGATGCCCTTGACGTCGATTGCCTGCGCCACCAGCTCGTCGCCCTGCGACGACGCCAGCTTGCCTTTCAGCGCATTGACTTCGCGCTCCAGCGTCTTCATCTGGTCCAGCATCTGCGCCAGGCGCGACTGCAGCTCGACCGGCTGCGATTTCAGCGTCGCCGCCGCGCTATGGACGGTCGCTTCCAGGTCCTGCAGGTAATTCAGCGCATTCTCGCCGGTGATCGCCTCGATACGGCGCACGCCGGCAGCGACGCCGCTTTCGCCGACGATCTTGAACAGGCCGATGTCGCCGGTGCGATGCACGTGCGTGCCGCCGCACAGTTCACGGCTGGAGCCGATGTCGAGCACGCGCACGGTCTCGCCGTACTTCTCGCCGAACAGCATCATCGCGCCGGTCTTCTGCGCCGATTCGATATCCATCACGCGTGCCTGCGTATCGGAGTTCGCCAGGATCTCCGCATTGACGCGCTTCTCGATTTCCAGCATCTGGTCATGCGTGACCGGCGCGTTGTGCGCAAAGTCGAAGCGCGTTTTTTCGGCATCGACCAGCGAGCCCTTTTGCTGCACGTGGCCGCCCAGCACTTCGCGCAGCGCCTTGTGCATGATGTGCGTGACCGAGTGGTTGCGCATCGTGGCGGCGCGGCGCGCGCCGTCGACCGAGGCTTTCACCTTGTCGCCGACCTTTAGCGTGCCCTGCGTCTGCGTGCCGTGATGGCCGTACACGTCGGCCTTGATCTTTTGCGTATCCTCGACGCCGAATTGCACGCCTTCCGCCGCGATCACGCCTTGGTCGCCGACCTGGCCGCCGCTCTCCGCGTAGAACGGCGTGGTGTCGAGCACCACGATGCCGTTCTGGCCCTGCTTCAGTTCATTGACGGCCGTGCCTTCGTGGTACAGGCCGACCACCGTCGCCTGCTCTTCCAGGTGTTCGTAGCCGGTAAAGACGTTGCCGGCGCCGGAATATTCAACCGCGCGTTCCATCTTGAATTTGCCGGCGGCGCGGCCAGCGGCCTTTTGTTTTTCCATCGCCGTCGCAAAGCCGGCCTCGTCGACGGACATGCCGCGCTCGCGGCAGACGTCGGCCGACAGGTCCAGCGGGAAGCCGAAGGTGTCATGCAGCTTGAATGCGACGTCGCCCGGCAACACTTTCGCGCCGCCGGCCAGCGCCGTGTCGAGAATTTCCATGCCGTTTGCCAGCGTCTCGAAGAAGCGTTCTTCTTCGGCTTTCAGCGTGTCGGTAATGCGCTGCGCATCTGCCCTCAGCTTCGGATAGGCGTCGCCCATCTGCTCGACCAGGTCCGCGACCAGCTTGTGGAAGAACGGCTTCTTCTGGCCCAGCTTGTAGCCGTGACGAATCGCGCGGCGGATGATGCGGCGCTGCACGTAGCCGCGACCTTCGTTCGACGGAATCACGCCGTCGGCAACCAGGAATGCGGTCGCACGGATGTGGTCGGCGATCACCTTCAGCGAATTGTTGTCCAGGTCCTTCGTGCTGGTTTCGCGTGCCGCCGCCTTGATCAGGGCCTGGAAGGTATCGATCTCGTAATTGCTGTGCACACCCTGCAGGATCGCGGCCAGGCGCTCGAGGCCCATGCCGGTGTCGACGCACGGCGCCGGCAGGCGCTTGACCGAACCGTCCTCCGCCATGTCGAACTGCATGAACACGTGGTTCCAGATTTCGATGAAGCGGTCGCCGTCTTCATCGGGGCTGCCCGGAGGACCGCCGGCGATGTGCGGGCCGTGGTCGTAGAAAATCTCGGAGCACGGGCCGCAGGGACCGGTGTCGGCCATCATCCAGAAATTGTCGCTCTTGTACTTGCCGCCCTTGTTGTCGCCGATGCGGATCACGCGCTCCGGCGGCAGGCCGATCACCTTGGTCCAGATCTCGTAGGCTTCTTCATCTTCGTGATAGACGGTCGCCAGCAGCTTTTCCGGCGGCAGCTTGTAGACCTGCGTCAGCAGTTCCCAGCCCCACTGGATCGACTCCTGCTTGAAGTAGTCGCCGAAGGACCAGTTGCCCAGCATCTCGAAGAAGGTATGGTGACGCGCGGTGTAGCCGACGTTTTCCAGGTCGTTGTGCTTGCCGCCCGCGCGCAGGCAGGCCTGCACCGAGGTCGCGCGCACGTAGGGGCGCTTGTCGGTGCCGAGGAACACATCCTTGAACTGCACCATCCCGGAGTTGGTGAACATCAGCGTCGGATCATTGCCGGGCACCAGCGGGCTGGAAGCGACGATGGTGTGGCCTTTCGACTCGAAAAACTTC
>DATMTZ010000302.1:0-3979 GCA_035563975.1 Oxalicibacterium sp.
CGGTTGCGCGCGCTGTCAAGCGCTTTGCGCTCGTCTCGATCGGGGCGAATTCGTCCAGGCGCTCTCCGATTGATTTTCCCAATGCATGCCGATCGGATTTTCTATGCCCCTCTGAAGGCGCCACACGCGCATGCCGGCGCCGCGAATGTCTGACATGGTTTAGTGCTCTTTTCCGATACCACGCTTGGCCCGTGCTCGCGAATATCTATGTGCCGGACATGAAGCGGCCTACACATCCGTGTTTCGCCGAACGGCTGCATATCCATCCAATCGACTATTCAGGAGAGCAAGATGTTTGCACACAACAAGCGACTGCAGTACACGGTCAGGGTCAACGAACCCAACCCTGGCCTCGCCAATCTGATGCTGGAGCAATTCGGCGGGCCGCAAGGCGAGCTGGCGGCTGCCATGCGTTATTTCACCCAAGCGGTTGCCGAGGATGATCCGGGCCGTAAAGACATGTTGTTCGACATCGCAACGGAAGAGCTGAGCCACCTGGAGGTGATCGGCAACATCGTCGTGATGCTGAACAAGGGCGCCAAGGGCAAGCTGGCTGAAGGCGTGGAAGAAGAGGGCGAGATGTATCGCTCGATCACCGGGGCCGGCAACGACAGCCACATTACGCAGGTGCTGTATGGTGCAGGTGCGCCGCTGACGAACTCGGGCGGCGTGCCGTTCACCTCGGCATATATCGACACCATCGGCGAGCCTACCGCTGATTTACGTTCCAATATCGCGGCCGAGGCGCGCGCGAAGATCGTCTATGAACGGCTCATCAACCTGACCGACGACCCCGGCGTGAAGGAAGCGCTCGGTTTCCTGATGACGCGCGAAATCGCGCATCAGAAATCGTTCGAGAAAGCGCTGTATTCGATCTCGCCGAACTTCCCGCCGGGAAAACTGCCGGGCATGCCGGAATTCACCAGCACCTATTTCAACCTGTCGCGCGGACCGGGCGAGGAGCGCGGTCCATGGAACCAGGGCGAGAAATGGAATTTCGTGGAGGATCCGGAGAAGGCGCAGGCGGTCGACGGCGGCAGCGGGCAGGCCAGCGTCGAACTGCCTTCCACGGAAGCCGCTGTAGTGGAGACGCTGGCGGCGCGTACCGCGTCGCACCCCGAAACGGATCCCTTGACCGGCGCCGAACTGGGCATGGGCGTATCGCCCGAAGGCATGGAGGAACTGGCGCTGGAAGGTGCTAATGGTGGAACGACGCCGTCTTCTTCGCGCAAACGCTGAGGTAAGTGAAGCAGACGGGCGCCCGCGCATCGTGCCGGGCGCCTGTTCTGTTGAATCGAAGTCGCGCACCAACAAGGAATTCTTTATGCAGGCAACCGATCAGAACGCGTCGCAGACATTGCATGCCTTCCTAAAAAAATGACATGGCGTCGCGCGGTCGGGTTGATGATCTGCCTGGCGGGCAGCATGTTGCTGCTGAACGATGTTTTCGCCCAGTTTGACAATAGTCCGCACATGCGCGCCGCACTGCTCGGCGGCGGCACGGCTGCGCTGGCAACCGCGCTCGGCACGCTGCCGGTGCTGTTTTCACAGAAATTTTCACAGCGGACGTATGACGGTTTTCTCGGCTTCGGCGCCGGCGTGATGCTGGCGGCGACAGCGTTCTCGCTTGTCATTCCTGCGCTGGCGGCAGCCAAGGCGCAAGGCGCGGGAGCGATCGGCGCGAGCGCCATCGCAGGCGGCGGCATCCTGCTCGGCACGGCGCTGCTCCTGCTTCTCGACCGCAGCACGGCGGGCAATAACCTGGCGCCGTCGATTGACGAATCGGTGGTTTACGCCAATTCGCTGCGACGCGCCTGGCTGTTCGCGCTGGCGGTGGCATTGCACAATCTGCCCGAGGGCCTGGCGATCGGCGTGGCCTATGCCGGCGTCGACATGGACAAGGCAAACATGCTGGCGACCGGCATTTCCATCCAGGATGTGCCGGAAGGGCTGGTGGTCGCGCTCGCCTTGCGCAGCGTCGGGTATAACCGCCTGATATCAGTCGGCCTGGGCGTGATGTCGGGCCTGATCGAACCGGTCGCTGCAGTCGCCGGCGTGGCCTTGATCGGCATTTCGGCCGGCCTGCTGCCATGGGGACTCGCGGCCGCCGCAGGCGCAATGCTGTTTGTCATCTGTCGCGACGTGATTCCGGAAGCGCACCGCAACGGCAACGGCACGCCGGCCTGCATCAGCCTCGTGCTTGGCTTCATCGTGATGACGGTGCTGGATACCGCGCTGGCCTGAGGTTCCGGCCCAGCGCGATCTTGGCGATGCGGGGTAGCGTCCGTGGCGATATCAGTGCGCGTGCGCGTCGCGCCTGGCCTTGGCGAAGTGGCGCACGGCGAACAGCGTGGTCGCGGCACCGGCCACCAGCGCCACCGTGCTGCCGGAAAAGCCGATCGCGGTATCGGCCGCGATCCTGCCTGCTTTGGGCGCGATCAGTTGCATGCGACGTTTGGTCATTTCACTGCCCAGTTCGCACAGCCGCTCGTTGCTGAGCATTTTTTCGGCCTCGACCAGCAGGACCGTTTCCTCGTCGGCGACGTGATGGATGACGTCGCGCATCAAATCCATCACGAGCTTCTGGTGCTGCTCATCCTTCGGATCGGTCGCGCGCAGCTCCGCGATCAGGCTACGCATCTCATCATGTTCGGGAACGCTTTTCTTGATCACCGGTTCATTGCTGTCAATCATACGGATGACCGGATAGAAGATTTCCTCTTCCAGAGTGGCATGGATTTCCAGCGCATTGCAGATGGTGTCAGCCAGCGCCTTGCGTACGCTGGGACTCTTGTCCTTCGTGTATTGGTGGAAAGTTACCAGCACGTGCGAATGATCGAAACGGATCATGTCGGTGATGGTCGGCGAAAGTTTCCTGGCTAATGAGAGCATGCTTCCTCCATATGGCTTGGTTGAGCGTGATGTCTTTCAGCAGCTCACCATACTGTCGGGCCGCCGGCCGCGACATCGGACATGTTCGCTTTGTGATGTAGGAAAAGCGAAAGCCCCCGCGGACCTCTCTGGCCAAGCGCCGCTAACGCGAGGTCAATTCCCTCAGCGTTTCCACCAGCGCTGCACATTCGTCGGGCGTGCCGATCGTGATGCGCAGATACTGCTCGATGCGAGGATGCCTGAAGTGCCGCACGATGATCGCGCGCTCGCGCAGGCCGGCTGCCAGTTGGGCGGCCGGTATCGAGTCATGGCGCGCGAAGATGAAGTTGGCGCTGGATGGCAGCACCGCGAATCCGATCTTCTGCAGCGCGTGCGTTACCTGCTCGCGGCTGGCGATGATGGCTTGCCGCGTCTGCTGAAAATAGCTTTCGTCGCCATAGCTGGCAATGGCGCCGGCTTGCGCCATGCGGTCCAGCGGATAGGAGTTGAAGCTGTTCTTCACGCGTTCCAGTGCTTCGATCAATTTCGGCTGGCCCAGCGCGAAGCCGACGCGCAGTCCGGCGAGCGAACGTGACTTGGAGAAGGTGCGGATCACCAGCAGATTCGGATAGCGGCGAATCAGCGGCACTGCCGTCTCCGCGCCGAAATCGACGTACGCCTCATCGACCGCGACCACCGCATCAGGGTGCGCTTTCAATAATTGTTCGACTGCGGACAGCGGCAGCGCGGTACCGGTCGGCGCATTTGGATTCGGGAAGATGATGCCGCCGCACGGACGGTTTGCGTAATCGGCCACGTCGATCTGCATCGCGTCGTTCAGCGGGACTTCCTCGTACGCGATGCCGAGCAGCTTGCAATACACCGGATAAAAGCTGTAGGTGATGTCGGGGAACAGCAGCGGCGCCTCGTGCTTGAGCAAGGCCATGAAGACGAAGCCCAATACTTCATCCGAGCCGTTGCCGACAAAGACTTCGGTCGCGTCCAGGCCGTGGTAGGCGGCCAGCGTCTGCTTCAGTGCCGACGCGTCCGGATCGGGATACAGTCGCAGCGCGTCGGCCGGCACGGCGTGCAGCGCGGCCTGCACGGC
>DATMTZ010000303.1:0-2794 GCA_035563975.1 Oxalicibacterium sp.
TCATACCATTCGAAAACGGTGCCCAGCGACGAGGCGAAAATGACCTTTCTTTCCTCCGCCGTGATACCGCGTGTACTGGATACGGTAGCCATGTCAGTCTCCTTGTTGTTGACGAAGCGCGCGTGCAGCCGCGCATCGCGGCGTGCACCGGCAGTGTGCGACGCGAAACTTACGCGACACTTGCTAAAAACTTACGTGGCGCTTACGCAGATCGACGCTGAATCGACATCTCGATGACCAGCGCATCCATGCAGACAGCGAAGCGGAATCGCCGGTGCCGGATCGACGGCCCGGTTGCCCTACAATGTCGGCAATTTGCTTCCATGGTTTTTCAATGACTTCCGATTCCGCACCAGGCTTTCCCTTGCCCATTCCTTTCCTGCAGGACCTCGGCATCGAATTCGTCGACATGGCCAACGGCCAGGCGCAGGTCGCACTGACGCTGGCGCCGCGCCACCTGAACAGCTGGCATGTCGCGCATGGCGGCGTCATCATGACGATGCTCGATACCGTGATGTCGATGGCCGGCCGCTCGCTCGATCCCAACATCCGCAGCGGCGTCACGATCGAAATGAAGACGTCCTTCATGGAGCCGGGCGGCATCGAAGGCGGGCGCATGGTGGCGAAAGGGCGTGTGCTGAAAAGCGGCGCCTCGCTATGCTTTGCCGAAGCCGAGGTGTGGAACGAAGACAAGCTGGTGGCGAAGGCGTCCGGCACCTTCAAGTTCGTACGTCGCAGTGACATCGCAAAAAAAATGGGGCGGGAAGCGGGCCGCCGGCAGAGTCAGACATGAAAGACTTCAAGAACAAGGTTGCCGTTATCACCGGCGCCGCCAGCGGTTTCGGCCGCGAATTCGCGCGGCGCGGCGCGCGGCTCGGCATGAAGCTGGTGCTGGCCGATGTGCAGGCGGATGCGCTCGATGCAGCGCAAGCCGAGCTGCAGGCGCAGGGCGCACAATCGATCGTTGTGTTGTGCGATGTGCGCAAGGCGGAACAAGTACAGGCGCTGGCCGACGCCGCAATTGCGCAGTTCGGCGCCGTGCACCTGCTGTTCAATAATGCCGGCGTCGGCGCCGGCGGCCTGGTGTGGGAAAACAGCGAAGCCGACTGGGACTGGGTGCTGGGCGTGAACCTGTTCGGCGTAATCCACGGCGTGCGCATCTTCACGCCGCTAATGCTGGCGGCGGCAAAGGCCGATCCGGATTACCGCGGCCATATCATCAACACGGCGTCAATCGCCGGCTTGCAGAACGCGCCGACGATGGGCATCTACAACGTATCGAAGCATGCGGTGGTGTCGCTGACGGAAACGCTGTACCAGGATCTGCGCCTGGTCGACGCGCCCGTCGGCGTATCGCTGCTGTGTCCGTACTTCGTCCCGACGGGGATTCATCAGTCGGCGCGCAACCGGCCCGGCGATGTGCAGGCAGATGCAAGCCTGACGGCGAGCCAGGTGGCGGCGCAGGCTTTTTCCGAGAAGTCCGTCGTTTCGGGAAAAGTCAGCGCTGCCGAAGTCGCCGCACTGACCTTCGATGCGATACGCGACGAGCGTTTCTACATCTACTCCGAAACCGAGCCGCTGGCTGCCGCCGCCCGGCGCATGGAAGACATCGTGCAGCAGCGCAATCCGCACGATCCGTTCGCCGATGTGCCGCACGTGCGCGATTTGCTGCGTGCCAGATTGACGCGTTGACGGCCATGAGCGATAACGCCGACATACGTCTGGTCATCGGCGACTGGCCAACGCTGCGGCACGATGCCACTGCGATTCGCCATGAGGTCTTCGTCATCGAACAAGATGTGCCGGTGGAACTGGAGCTCGACGGGATGGATGCGGCGAGCCTCCATGTCGTGGCTTACCAGGGAGAGCATGCAGTCGGCACCGCGCGCCTGCTGCCGGATGGCCATATCGGCCGCATGGCGGTGAAGCGCGAATACCGTTCCACCGGCATCGGCAGCCGCTTATTGCTGGCGCTGATGAAGACGGCGAAAGCGCGCGGCGACCGCTTCGTGCGGCTCAATGCGCAGCGGCAAGCCGAAGCGTTTTATGCGCGGCATGGTTATGTGCAGGAAGGGGAGGAGTTTCTCGATGCCGGGATTCCGCACATCGCGATGCGCTGCATGCTGTAAGGCCGTCAATCCTTTTGATGGCCGCGCGAGCAGGTCTTGAAGCGTTCGCGCGCGGTCACGGGCGCGACGTGGCTGTTCGTCATCAGGGCGGGGCGCTCGATCAGTACCGGATGATGGTTGTCGTGCAGCTTGATCAGCGTGGAGACGCGCGTGCCGTAGTCGGGCGACTCGATACATACCGCCGATAGCATGCGTTCGCGCTCCAGCGGTACGCCGGTTTTCGGCAGGCGGCAGTCGGATGCGCGCGTGGTGTCGGCCAGCATCTCGAAATAGGCTTCTTCCGGCGCGCCCTGGCACAGCAGGCTGGCGAACTGCGCCTTGCTGCGTACGACCTTGGGCCAGGCGCAATCCAGCAGTGAATTCGACAAGCCGTAAATGCCCGGCGCCAGCGGCCTGCCGTTGCGCTCGTCGTCGTTGCCGCGGTTCGAGAACCAGAATAACTGCGTGCTGTCGCCCAGAAGCAGGTTGAAGCCGTTGTATTCCGGCGCGCGCGCGGCAATGCTGCGCAGATAGTCGGCCGGATGCATGTCGCCGATCAGGTAGTCGGCGACCAGCGCGCCGCGCGTCGGCGCGTCGGCGCGCATCTCGGACGGACCGCGGATATTCGTGATGGCGGCAAAGCGGCCTTCGCGCGTGACGCCGATCCAGGTGCCGCCGCCGCGCAG
>DATMTZ010000304.1:0-4836 GCA_035563975.1 Oxalicibacterium sp.
CGGCGTGCTGCGCGAACTGGATGAAGAGGGAGGCGTGTTCGACTTCAACCACCCGCTGGCCGGCCAGTCGCTGCGCTTCGAAGTCAGGATCATCGGCATACTGTAAGGCGTGCCGGAAAAATCATTGCAAGGATGAAGATGAATACCGAAATTCTGCTCGCCCAGCCACGCGGCTTCTGCGCCGGCGTCGATCGCGCGATCGAGATCGTCGAGCGCGCGCTGGCCGAGTTCGGCGCGCCGATCTACGTGCGGCACGAAATCGTGCACAACGCCTATGTGGTCGAAGATCTGCGCAGCAAGGGCGCGATTTTCATCGAGGAACTGGCTGACGTGCCTGCCGGGAATACGGTCGTGTTTTCTGCGCACGGCGTGCCGAAAGCGGTGGAGGCGGAAGCCGAGCAGCGTGGCTTGCGCGTGTTCGACGCCACCTGCCCGCTGGTAACCAAGGTGCACATGGAAGTGGCGAAGATGCGCCGCGACGGCCGCGAGATCGTGATGATCGGCCACAAGGGCCATCCGGAAGTGGAAGGCACGATGGGGCAGACCGAAGACGGCATGCACCTGGTGGAAACGGTCGACGACGTCGCCAGGCTGCAGGTGCGCAATCCCGAGCTGCTGGCCTATGTGTCGCAAACCACGCTGTCGGTCGACGATACGGCCGACATCATCGCTGCATTGAAGCAGCGTTTCCCGCACATCGTCGAGCCGAAGAAGGGCGACATCTGTTACGCCACCACCAATCGGCAGGAAGCGGTCAAGTTCATGGCGCCGCAGGTCGAGCTGGTGATCGTGGTCGGCAGCCCCAACAGTTCCAATTCCAACCGCCTGCGCGAAGTGGCGGAAAAGAAGGGCGTGCACGCCTACATGGTCGACAACGCATCGCAGATCGAGCCGGCGTGGCTGCAGGGCAAGCGCCGCATCGGCGTAACGGCCGGCGCCTCGGCGCCGGAGGTATTGGTGCAGGCCGTGATCGATCGTCTGAAGGAATGCGGTGCGCAAAGCGTGCGCACGCTGGAAGGCGCGGAAGAGCATGTAACCTTCCCGCTGCCGAAAGGGCTGGGCGGGCACAAGGCGGCTTGACGCCACTATTCACTACGTAAAAAGCGGCACCTCAGGATCAAACCGGGTGCCGTTTCCTTGTCGGGAACGATTATTGCGAGACGACGCCGAACACGCAAAGCGTGACGGCGAAACAAAGAAAGCGAATCGACATGGATATTTTCATCCAGCAAATGATCAACGGCCTGGTGCTCGGCAGCATGTATGCGCTGGTCGCGCTGGGCTACACGATGGTGTACGGCGTGCTGAACCTGATCAACTTCGCGCATGGCGACGTGCTGATGATCGGCGCGATGGTGGGCCTGGCCATCGTCAAGCTGCTGCACCAGCATGCGCCGCAACTGCCGGGCATCCTCATGATGATCATCGCGATACTCGGCGCGATCCCGGTGTGCGTGATCGTCAACGTCGTGATCGAGCGCGTGGCCTACCGGCCGCTGCGCAATGCGCCGCGGCTGGCGCCGCTGATCACCGCGATCGGCGTATCGATCCTGCTGCAGACGATCGCGATGATGATCTGGGGCCGCAGCCCGATTCCGTTTCCGCAGACCATGCCGAGCAATCCGCTGACGATAGGCGGCGCGCTGATTTCGCACACGCAGGTGCTGCTGCTGGCACTGGCCGCCGCCGCGATGGTCGCGCTGGCGCTGCTGGTGGAGAAAACACGCCTTGGCCGCGCAATGCGCGCTACCGCTGAAAACCCGCGCGTGGCCGGCCTGATGGGTATCGATGCCAACCGCGTGATCGTGATGACCTTCGTCATCGGCGCCGCGCTGGCGGCGATCGCCGGCGTGATGTGGGCCGCCAATTATTCGTCGGCGCAGTTCGCGATGGGTTTCGTGCCGGGCCTGAAGGCGTTTTCGGCCGCGGTGCTGGGCGGCATCGGCAACATCTACGGCGCGATGCTGGGCGGCATCCTGCTGGGCGTGATCGAGAGCCTGGGCGCCGGTTATATCGGCGACCTGACCGGCGGCTTCTTCGGCAGCAACTACCAGGACATCTTCGCCTTCGTCGTGCTGATCATCGTGCTGACGCTGCGGCCGGCCGGCATCATGGGCGAGCGCGTCGCCGATCGCGCGTAAGGAGGCCGCATGTCCAATTATTTCGACGTCAAGGACAATCCGCGCAAGCGCTATGCGCTGCTCGCCATTCTCGCGCTGATGCTGGCCTTCCCGTTCCTTGCGCAGCCCTTCGGCAATTCATGGGTGCGCATCATGGATTTTGCGCTGCTGTACATCATGCTGGCGCTGGGCCTGAACATCGTGGTCGGCATGGCCGGCCTGCTGGATCTCGGCTACATCGCCTTCTATGCGATCGGTGCCTACATGGCGGGCTTGTTTGCGTCGCCGCAGTTCGCCGACGTGCTGACTTCCTTCGTCAACGAATATCCGGCGATCGGCAATGCGCTGATCGCGGTATTGGGCGAGGAAGTGGCGCAGAACGGCATCCACCTGTCGATCTGGTTCATCGTGCCGCTGGCGGCGCTGGTCGCCGGCATCTTCGGCGCCTTGCTCGGCGCGCCGACGCTGAAGCTGCGCGGCGATTATCTGGCCATCGTCACGCTCGGCTTCGGCGAGATCATCCGCATCTTCATGAACAACCTGAATGCGCCGGTCAACATCACGAACGGTCCGCAGGGCATCAACCTGATCGACCCGATCCGCATCTTCGGTCTCTCGCTGGCAGGCGAACAGGGTTCGCGCGCCACCGTGATGATCGGCAGCTACGGCATGCCCTCGGTGAACGCGTATTACTTCCTGTTCCTCGCGCTGTGCATCCTGATCATCTTCATCTCGGTGCGCCTGCAGAACTCGCGCCTGGGCCGCGCCTTCATCGCCATCCGCGAGGACGAAGTCGCCGCCAAGGCGATGGGCATCAATACACGCAACGTCAAGCTGCTGGCCTTTGCAATGGGCGCGTCCTTCGGCGGCGTCGCCGGCGCGCTGTTCGGTTCTTTCCAGGGTTTCGTGTCGCCCGAATCGTTTTCCCTGACCGAGTCGATCGCGGTGCTGGCGATGGTGGTGCTGGGCGGCATGGGCCACATTCCCGGCGTGGTGCTGGGCGGGCTGATTCTCGCCGCCTTGCCGGAAGTGCTGCGCCACGTGGTCGAGCCGCTGCAGGAAAGTCTGTTCGGCCATGTGCTGATCGAAGCAGAGGTGCTGCGCCAGCTGCTGTACGGCCTGGCAATGGTGCTGATCATGCTGAACCGTCCGGAGGGGCTGTGGCCGGCGCCGCGCAGCGAGGACAGGCCGACCGCCGATTCCGACACCGCCGGCAGTTCGACCGACGTGGCGGCGGCATAAGAGGAAGGCATGAGCGACATCATTCTCGATATTGCCGGCGTCAGCAAACGCTTCGGCGGCCTGCAGGCGCTATCCGATGTAAATGTGCGCATAGCACGCGGCCAGATCTACGGCCTGATCGGACCCAACGGCGCGGGCAAGACGACTTTCTTCAACGTGATCACCGGGCTTTATCAGCCCGACAGCGGCAGCTTCCAGCTCGCCGGCAAACCGTATTCGCCATCGGCGCCGCACAAGGTTGCGCAGGCCGGCATCGCGCGCACGTTCCAGAACATCCGCCTGTTTGGCGACATGACCGCGCTGGAGAACGTGATGGTCGGACGCCATGTGCGCACGCATCAGGGTCTGCTCGGCGCGGTGCTGCATCACAAGGCGGCGCGCGAGGAAGAAGCGGCGATCCGCCGCCGCGCGATGGAATTGCTGGAGTTCGTCGGCATTGCACCGTTTGCGTATCGCACCGCGCGCCACCTGTCCTACGGCGACCAGCGCCGGCTCGAAATCGCGCGCGCGCTGGCGACCGAACCGCAGCTGCTGGCGCTGGATGAGCCGGCTGCCGGCATGAATGCCACCGAAAAACTGGCGCTGCGCGAATTGCTGGTTCGCATCAGGAGTGAAGGAAAAACGATTTTGCTGATCGAACATGACGTCAAGCTGGTGATGGGGTTGTGCGACCGCATCACCGTGCTCGACTACGGGCGGCCGATCGCGGCCGGCACGCCGGCCGAAGTGCAGAAGGATCCGGCGGTGATCGAGGCCTATCTCGGAGGCGCGCACTGATGGCCGGGAATCTGCTGCGCATTGCCGGGCTCAAGGTCGCCTATGGCGGCATCCAGGCCGTCAAGGGCATTGATCTCGAGGTCAACGAAGGCGAGTTGATCACGCTGATCGGCGCCAACGGCGCCGGCAAGACCACCACACTGAAGGCGATCACCGGCACGCTGCCGCATTGCCGCGTCGACGGGCATGTCGATTATCTCGGCCAGCCGATCAAGGGACTGCATTCTTTCGAGCTGGTGCAGCGCAGGCTGGCGATGGTGCCGGAAGGGCGCGGCGTGTTTACGCGCATGTCCATCCATGAAAACCTGTTGATGGGCGCCTATACGCGCGGCGACAAGCAAGGCATTGCCGACGACATCGACAAGTGGTTCGGCATTTTTCCGCGCCTGCAGGAACGTGCGCAGCAACTGGCCGGCACGCTGTCGGGCGGCGAGCAGCAGATGCTGGCGATGGCGCGCGCGCTGATGAGCCGGCCGCGCCTGCTGCTGCTGGATGAACCGTCGATGGGCCTGGCGCCGATCATGATCGAGAAGATTTTCGAGGTGATCCGCGACGTATCGCAGCAGGGCATCGCGATCCTGCTGGTCGAGCAGAATGCGCGGCTGGCCTTGCAATGCGCGCACCGCGCCTACGTGATGGAGTCGGGTTTGGTCACGATGCAGGGCAATGCGGCAGACCTGCTGCACGATCCGAAGGT
>DATMTZ010000305.1:0-5171 GCA_035563975.1 Oxalicibacterium sp.
TGCGTGGCTTTTCTGCCTGATCTTCAGATTTCATAGTGATCGATATTAAATTCCTTGACAGACTAATGCAAGGCCGTTAAAGTTCCCAACAGAATCATAGCGATCACTATTGAATATTAAAAAAATATGACAAGGGCGGGCCTGGTGGAGATGTGGGCGCAGTGATTTGGCAATTTCGGAGAGTTTTTTCCTGCAATTGTCTAATTAATTGGGACAGACATTCACAAATATCGGCGTTTATCTTTCATTTGTGGATTTCTATACTTGCGTTAAACGACATTCTAAAGGGCAACATCATGAAACGGGGTCTCTATCGCGCAACAGTCGTCGTCGCCGGATCGCTCGCGCTGTCGGCTGTCTTGCAAAACAGTTCAGTGTCGGACGTCATCGTCGAGGGCGCCTTGACCGGCGGCAGCGTGTGGGCAGGCGCAACGGCGTCGGTCGGCAATTTCGGCCAGTCTGCCGGCGTGGCAGGCCAGTGATTGCGTCTGCAAACAGCGTGGCGAGCGCGCAGCCGGCAGGCATACAAGCCGGTGCTTCGTTACGCGTCGGATTTCATGCGAAGACGCTGCAGCGCGAAATTGGCGTGCAGGTATTCGGCCACTGCGATCCGAGCCGCACGAAGGCGCCTTTGCTGCTCTATTTTCACGGCGGCGCGTTCGATACCGGCCGTGCGGAAGATGCGTTCGACTTTGCTGCCGCGCTGGCAGCGCATGCGGTGGTCATGGTGATCGACTATCCGCTGGCGCCGGCGTCGGTGTTTCCGCAAACCGCCGAGCTCGCGTTTGAAGCGCTGCAGTGGGCGCATGCCCGTGCTACAGAGTTCGGCGCCGACCAGCGCGACATCATCGTTGCCGGCGACGAGGCGGGCGGCAATCTGGCGGCAGCGGTGGCGATGATGGCGCGCGACGGCCTGGCGTCGGGTTCGCGATTTTCGCTCGGCGGCCAGATTCTGATTTCGCCGATGCTGGATCCGGATCAGACCTCGGCCTCGATGCATGCCGGCGACGGCTGTTCCTGCCGCCGCGGATGGGCAGCTTATCTGACGTCGGCGGGCGATGCACTGCATCCGTATGCAGCGCCCTTGCAGTCGCGCCGGCTGGCCGGCCTGGCGCCGGCCTTGATCATCACGGCGGAAAAGGACGCCCTGCGCGACGAGGCGGAGCAATATGCCGCCGCGCTGATCGCCGCCGGTGTGCCGGTGCAGGTGCGGCGCTTCCCCGGCGTCGGCGGACAGCTGGCGCAAGCGCAACACCCGCGATTTGCCTCGCTGGTTTCGACCGTGACGCAGTTCATCAGCGATCCGGCCTGACGCAATTTGCACATGAATCGCGTCTGAAAGCGGCCAGACCGTTGCCGCAGCGCCGTGTACAAGACGCGGACTGCGCAAACGCCTCAATAGTTTTGATTCATCGGTACTTACCAATTTATTGCAAGGAATAACAATGAAAATGCATACAGCTCCCCGTTTCTCCCGCAGTGCCATCGCCATCGCCGTCGGCGTGCTCCTGATCGTCGGCATCGCCACCGTTTCGCTCAGCGGCCATGCCGAGAAGACATCGTCCGCAGGCGCGCCCGCCGCGACGCCGGTATCAGTCGCGGCCGTACTGGAACGCTCGGTCACCGAGTGGGACGATTTTTCCGGTCGCGTCGAAGCGGTCGACCAGGTGGAAATCCGTCCGCGCATCTCCGGCACGATCGATGCGGTGCACTTCCAGGATGGGCAATTGGTGAAGAAGGGCGATCGCCTGTTCACCATCGATCCGCGGCCGTACAAGGCGGAGCTCGCGCGCGCCGAAGCGGCGCGGGCCGGTGCCCAGGCACGTCTGTCGCTGGCGAAGACCGAACTGGAGCGTACGCGCAAGCTGCTGGAAGAACGCGCCGTTGCACAGCGTGAACTGGATACGCGTCAAAACGCGTATCAGGAAGCCGATGCCAATCTGAAAGCGACCGACGCCGCCGTGCAGACCGCGCGCCTGAATCTCCAATACACGGAAATCACCGCGCCGATCGCCGGCCGCGTGTCGCGCGCCGAAATCACGGTGGGCAATCTGGTGGCGACCGGACCGACGGCGCCCGTGCTGACGCGCGTCGTCTCGGTCTCGCCGATGTACGTCAACTTTGAAATCGACGAGCCGACCTATATCCGCTATGCCAGCAGCGGCGCGGCCGGCAACAGCGGCGTCAGCCGCATTCCGGTCGAGATGGGCCTGACCAGCGAAACCGGCTATCCGCGCGACGGCCACATCAAGTCCTTCGACAACCGTCTTGACAACGGTTCCGGCACGATCCGCGTGCGCGCGGTGTTCGACAACGAGAACGGCGCGCTGACGCCCGGCATGTTCGCGCGCGTGCGCACCGGCACTGCGCAGGCGGAGAACGCCTTGCTGATCGACGACCGCGCGGTCGGCACCGATCAGGACAAGAAATACGTGATGGTGGTCGGCGCCGACAACAAGGCGGTCTATCGTCCGGTCACGCTGGGCCCGATCGTCGATGGTCTGCGCGTGATCCGCGGCGGCCTGAAGAAGGATGAGCGCATCGTGGTCGATGGCCTGCAGCGCATCCGGCCGAACGACACCGTGGCGCCGGAAACCGTGGCGATGGATGCACGGCTCGCCAAGGCAAAGAACAACACGGTCGCATTGAACTGAAACGCCGCAGTTAACTGAAAAGAACAAGACATGAACATCTCACGATTTTTTATCGACCGCCCCATCTTTGCGGGCGTGCTGTCGTCGATCATCCTGCTGGGCGGGCTGATCGCGATGCTGAACCTGCCGATTTCCGAATATCCGGAAGTCGTGCCGCCGTCGGTCGTGGTCAAGGCCAATTTCCCCGGCGCCAATCCGCAGACCATCGCGGAAACCGTCGCCACGCCGATCGAGGAACAGATCAATGGCGTCGAAGGCATGCTGTACATGCAGTCGCAGGCCACCTCGGACGGCCTGATGACGCTCACCGTCACCTTCCAGCTCGGCGTTTCGCCGGACCAGGCGCAGCAACTGGTGCAGAACCGCGTGAACCAGGCCTTGCCGCGTCTGCCGGACGTCGTGCAGCGGCTCGGCGTGACGACCACCAAGAGTTCGCCGGACCTGACGATGGTGGTGCACTTGCTGTCGCCGAACGACCGTTACGACATGGCCTACCTGCGCAACTACGCGGTGCTGAACGTGAAGGACCAGCTGGCGCGCATTCAGGGCGTGGGCGCGGTGCAGCTGTTCGGTTCCGGCGACTATTCGATGCGCATCTGGCTCGATCCGCGCAAGGTGGCCGAGCGCGGCCTGTCGGCGGACGATGTGGTGCAGGCGATCCGCGAACAGAACGTCAACGTCGCCGCAGGCGTGATCGGGGCATCGCCGACCGTGCCGGGCGTCGATTACCAGATTTCCGTCAATGCGCGCGGCCGCCTGTCGACCGAGCAGGAATTCGGCGACATCGTGATCCGCACGTCGCCGGATGGCGTGGTGACACGCCTGAAGGATGTCGCGCGTATCGAACTCGGCGCCAGCGAATACGCATTGCGCTCGCTGCTGAACAACAAGCAGGCGGTCGCGATTCCGATCTTCCAGGCGCCGGGCTCCAACGCGCTCGAAATCTCGAACAATGTCCGCAAGACCATGGCCGAGCTGAAGAAAGACATGCCGGAAGGCGTGGACTACAGCATCGTGTATGACCCGACACAATTCGTGCGCGCCTCGATCGAAGCGGTCGTGCATACGCTGCTGGAAGCGATTGCGCTCGTCGTGATCGTCGTCATCATCTTCCTGCAGACCTGGCGCGCCTCGATCATTCCGTTGCTGGCGGTGCCGGTGTCGGTGATCGGTACTTTTGCGGTGATGCTCGGGTTGGGTTTCTCGATCAACGCGCTGAGCCTGTTCGGCCTGGTGCTGGCGATCGGCATCGTGGTCGACGATGCGATCGTGGTGGTGGAGAACGTCGAGCGCAACATCGAAGCCGGCCTGACGGCGCGCGAGGCGACCTACAAGGCGATGCGCGAAGTATCGGGCCCGATCATTGCGATCGCGCTGACGCTGTGCGCGGTGTTCGTGCCGCTGGCCTTCGTGTCCGGCCTGACCGGCCAGTTCTTCAAGCAGTTCGCGCTGACGATTGCGATTTCGACCGTGATCTCCGCGTTCAACTCGCTGACGCTGTCGCCGGCGCTGTCGGCCTTGCTGCTGAAGAATCACGGCGCGCCGAAGGACAGGTTCCAGCGCGCGATCGATGCCGCCTTCGGCTGGTTCTTCGTGCGCTTCAACAAGATGTTTCATCGCGGCTCCGCCAACTACGGCGGCGGCGTCACGCAGATCCTGAAGCGCAAATCGGTGTCGCTGGTGGTGTATGCCGCATTGATCGGCGCGGCGATGTTCCTGTTCCATCATGTGCCGGCCGGCTTCGTGCCGGGCCAGGACAAGCAATACTTGGTGGGCTTCGCGCAATTGCCGGATGCCTCGTCGCTGGACCGCACCGAAGACGTGATCCGCCAGATGTCGGACATCGCGATGAAGACGCCCGGCGTGCAATCGGCAGTGGCGTTCCCCGGCCTGTCGATCAACGGCTTCGTCAACAGCCCGAATTCCGGCATCGTGTTCGTCACGCTGAAGCCGTTTGACGAGCGCAAGAGCAAGGACCTGAGCGGCGGGGCGATTGCGCAGCAGCTGAATCAGAAGTATTCCAGCATCAAGGGCGCGTTCATCGCGATGTTCCCGCCGCCGCCGGTGCAGGGTCTCGGCACGATTGGCGGTTTCAAGCTGCAGATCCAGGATCGCGCGGCGCTGGGTAACGAAGCACTGAATGATGCGGTGAAAGCATTCATGGCCAAGGCGTATGCAGCGCCGGAACTGGCAGGCATGTTCTCCAGCTTCCAGATCAACGTGCCGCAGCTGTATGCCGATCTGGATCGCACCCGTGCGCAGCAGCTCGGCGTGTCGATCCCGTCGGTGTTCGATACCTTGCAAATCTATCTCGGCTCGCTGTACGTGAACGACTTCACCAAGTTCGGCCGTACCTTCCAGGTGCGCGTGCAGGCGGACGCGCCGTTCCGCGCACATGCCGAAGACATCGGCTTGCTGAAGACGCGCAATGCCGCCGGCGAAATGGTGCCGCTGTCGTCGGTGCTGAAGCTGACGCAGAGCCACGGCCCCGATCAGGCAGTGCGCTACAACGGCTTC
>DATMTZ010000306.1:0-6694 GCA_035563975.1 Oxalicibacterium sp.
CCGGGCGCGAGCTTGCGATCGATCAGACCCTCACGCGGACCGAAATCGTGATTGACGCCGGCATCGACGACATGCAGCGCACAGCCGTTCTGCCTCGCGAAGACGTTGATGGCAGCGCCGCCGGCCAGGAAGTTTTCCACCATCTGCCAGGTCACGCTTTGCGGATAGGCGGACACGCCCTCCGCCGTGACGCCGTGGTCGCCGGCGAACACCAGGATGGCTGGCGCCTCGATGCATGGCTGCATGGTGCGCTGGATCAGGCCGATCTGTCTTGCCGTGGTTTCCAGCATGCCGAGGCTGCCGGGCGGCTTGGTCTTGTTGGCAATGGCGGCATCAAGCGCAGCGGCCAGCGCGGCGTCGTGTATCGAAGGAATATGGGGGATATGCATTGTGCAGACGCTTGCGCGCAGAACCGCTCCGGAGAACGCGTCCTGCAAGCCGGCGCGAGGCGCGGAAAGGCTGCAGTGTATGCGCGCGCCCGCATGCCGTCAAACCGCCGCGGCAGGCGCCGCGCTTTGCAAACAATTGTTACGCTGGAATGCCTTTTACACACGCATGGCGCGGCGCCTTTACACTCTGTTATTCGATTGTTGCCGGGCTTCCACCGAGGCATCCGATTTGCTAGGCGCTCCCTACAATTCTCGGTATTATTGCCGTAGATAAATACGAACCCATGCGAGCGACAACGCCACGCATGATGCACGAAAGAGGGAAACATGAGCGGCGATTCAGACGAATTTGAAGCATTGTTTGACGAAATTTCAGCGCAGCGCGGCGCCGACGCAGCCGCGCCAGCCGCAGCTGCCGTAACGGCGCCGCAGCCGGCAGTAACGCAAACAGCCACCGGCAGTGGCGCCGCATCGGACGATGAAGGCTCCGCCGACAAACCGATGTTCGAACGCCTGGGCGGCATTGTGCGTCTGCTGCACGATTCCTTGCGCGAGCTCGGCTATGACCGCTCGCTGTCCAGCGTCGCCTCTGAAATCACCGATGCGCAAGGCCGGCTGGAGCATGTGGCCTCGCTGACCGAACAGGCAGCCAACAAGGTGTTGAACGCCATCGACGTCGGCATGCCGCAGCAGGACGAACTGTCCCGCCAGGCGAAGGACATGGACGCGCGCTGGACGCTGCTGTACGAAGGCAAGCTGAGCGTCGAGGAATTCAAGACGCTGGCCAGCGATTCGCGCCAGTTCAGTGCCAAGGTCAACGAAGTGACTGAAGCCGAAAAGGCGCGCCTGCTCGAGATCATGATGGCGCAGGACTTCCAGGACATCACCGGCCAGCTGATCAAGAAAATCGTCGCCATCACCAACAAAGCCGAAATGGAACTGGCGCAGCTGCTGCGCGACAACGCGCCGCCGGAAGTGAAAGCAGCGCACGAAGCAAAACCGGTCGAACTGCTGAATGGCCCGTCCGCGCCGACGGTGGCGATGGCGCAGGACGACGTTGACAGCCTTCTTGCCGATCTGGGGTTCTAAATGGACGACATGCTCAAGGAATTCGTCGTTGAAGCGCTGGAGCTCGCGTCGAATGTAGAAGAGCACCTGCTGTCGCTGGAGCGCAATCCGGACGACCTGAACACGCTGAACGCCGTGTTCAGGTCGTTCCACACCATCAAGGGCGGCGCGGGCTTCATGAATCTGGGGCCAATGGTCTCCGCCTGCCACCTGACGGAAAACCTGTTCGATGCGCTGCGAAACGGCAAGGTGCCCGTGACGCCGATCGCGATCGAGGCAGCCCTGCAGGCCAGCGGATTCGTCGCCGACCAATTGACCGAGCTGGCCAACGGCGCCAGCGCGGAAAGCTTGCCTGCCATGCCCGGCTCGCTGGAAGCGATCCTGACCAGCGCCATCGAAGGCGGTGCAGCAGCGGCCGCCGCGCCTGCTGCGCAAACCGCAACGGCACCAGCCGCTGCGGCAGACGCCCCGCCCGACATCGACGCCAACGGCATCGACTGGAACGCCTTGTATCATGCTGTGGTGCCAGCCGGTACTGCGGCAAGTGCGGCGCCGGTCGCAACGACATCCGCACCAGCCCCGGTCGCTGCTGCGCCCGCAGCGGCGAAGGAAGCCGCCAAGGGCTGGGATGGCATCGAACGCCGCGGCGGTGAAGTGAAAGCGGCCGCCTCGGTCAAGGAAGACAGCATCCGCGTCGATGCAGTCAAGCTGGATACGCTGCTCGAAGTCGCCGGCGAATCGGTACAGGCCGCCAATCAGGCCGCCGTGCTGGTGGAAAAGTTGGCGCAGTATCCGGTGGAAGGCCCGGCTGCCGCCTTGATGGCTGCGCTGCAGGAAACGCTGTCGCGCGCCTCGCGCTACTCGACCGAACTGCAGCGCGCCACGCTGTCTACCCGCATGCAGCCGGTCGGCAAGCTGTTCCAGCGTTTCCCGCGCCTGGTGCGTGAGCTGGCAAAGGATCTGGGCAAGGATGTCGATCTGCAGATCGAAGGCGCGGAAACCGAAGTCGACCGCGTCGTGGTCGACAGCCTGTACGATCCGCTGGTGCACATGCTGCGCAATTCGCTCGATCACGGCATCGAGGATGCCGCCACGCGCGTGGCGGTCGGCAAGTCGACCAAATCGGTGATCCTGCTGAAGGCATGGCAGGAAGCCAGCAGCGTGATGATCGAAATTTCGGACGACGGCAAGGGCATGGATCCGCAGCAGTTGCGCGCGAAAGCGATCGCGAAGGGACTGATTTCGGAGAACGCGGCGCAAAGCACCGAGGAAGCGCTGCAGCTGGTCTTTCTGCCCGGCTTCTCAACCAAGGAAGTCGCCAACAGTGTGTCCGGCCGCGGCGTCGGCATGGACGTCGTCAAGACCGCTGTCGAAAAACATCGCGGCGCCATCACCATCGATTCCAAGCTCGGTGTCGGCACCCGCTTCTCGATCCGCCTGCCGATCGAATTGTCGATCGTGCCAACCATGCTGGTGCGCAGCGGCGACGCGGCATTGGCGCTGCCAATGGCGGTGGTACAGCGCGTGGTCGAACTGCCGGAAGAATTCGACCAGGTCGGCGGTGCACCGGTGTTGCGCGATCAGGGTCGGCCGTTGCCGGTGCGTTCGCTGGCCGGTTCGCTCGGCTATGATCTCGGCGTCGAACGCGTCGGCATCGTGATCGCCGCGCCGCAGCCCTACATCGTGTCGGTCGGCGCCGTGGAAGGCACCGCCGATCTGGTGATCAAGCCGATGACCGCGCTGTCCGTGACCGGCATCGCGGGCACCGCGCGTTCTGCCGAGGGCGAACTGGTATTGGTGCTCGGCTTGTCTTTCCTGCTGGACGGCTGCCGACCGACTGCGCGCCTGGCTGCGTAAACGGCTTTCAGTTTCCCATACGCAGTAGAATGCCCTCTTCAACGAGGGCATTTTTTTGCCCGCAGCATTCGTTTCGCACTGCTTATCGGAGGGAATCATGCTGCCCTGTCGTGATCAGATTGTCGGCGTTCTTCTCGCCGCCGGGAAAGGCGTGCGCTTCGACCCGGTCGGCGAACGTAACAAGCTGCTGCAGGTAATCAGGGATGGCCGCAAGGTAGGCGCCGCAGCCGCGGATTCGCTGCATACCATCCTGCCGACCGTCATCGCCGTTGTACGCGATGAAAGCGATGCGCTTGCGGCGGAGTTACGTGACGCCGGCTGCATCACCGTGGCTTGCGCCGACGCGGACAGCGGCATGGCAGCCTCGCTCGTATGCGGATTGCGGCATACGGCCGAAGCGGCCGGCTGGATCATTGCGCTGGGCGATATGCCTTATGTGGAAGCCGACACGATTGCCGTGCTGGCCGCCGCCTTGCATGACGGCGCCGACATCGCTGTGCCGGTGTACCAGGGGACACGCGGCAACCCGGTCGGCTTCAGCCGGCGGCACCTGCCGGCCCTGCTGCGCCTGAGCGGAGATCGCGGCGCACGCGAACTGCTGCAGTCGCTTCCGGTCACCGCTGTCCTGGTCGATGACGAGGGCATTCTGCGCGATATCGATACCGCCCGCGATCTGCCTTACATCAACTGAAATCAACCAGGCAGGCGAACGCTAGTCGTCCTTGGCGCCGTCGATGCCGAGTTCGTGAATCTTGCGCGTGATCGTATTGCGCCCGATGCCGAGCCGGATCGCCGCATCGTTCTTGCGGCCGTGCGTATGCTTCAGCGCGGTCTTGATCAGGATCGATTCGAACTGGCGGCCCAGCGCATCCATCACTTCCGGCTGCCCGGCCGCCAGCAGCGATGCTGCTTCCGCTTCCAGCAATGTCGTCCAGCTGCCGCCCTCCATCGCGGGTGGAATCGGTGTGCCCTGCCCGCCGTTCAGCGGCGCGCGGTCTGTTTCCGCATCGGCCTGATAAGCGGATTTGCGTGTGCCAATTGCACTGCCGGCTGGCGGCGCCGACGCTGCGAAATCCTGCCCTTGCGTCAGCTCGTGCGGCAGGTCCTTTGCTTCCACCGTCTGGCCCGGCGCCATCACCGTGATCCAGTTGCACAGGTTTTCCAGCTGCCGCACATTGCCCGGCAGTTCGAGACCGCTCAGGAACTGCATCGCGCCTTCCGACATGCGCTTGACTTCGACGCCCAACTGGCGCGCGCTCTGCGCCAGGAAGTGGCGCGTGAGCAGCGGAATATCTTCGCGCCGTTCGCGCAGGCTCGGCAGGCGCAAGCGGATCACGTTCAATCGATGGTACAGATCTTCTCGGAACAAGCCCTCGCGCACACGCTGCTCCAGATTCTGGTGCGTGGCAGCGATCACGCGCACATCAGCCTTCAGCGGTTGATGGCCGCCGACGCGGTAAAAGTGTCCGTCCGACAGCACGCGCAACAGACGTGTCTGCAAGTCGAAAGGCATGTCGCCGATTTCATCGAGGAACAGCGTGCCGCCCTCGGCCTGTTCGAAGCGCCCACGGCGCGTGGCTTGCGCGCCAGTGAAAGCGCCGCGCTCATGGCCGAACAGCTCGGACTCCAGCAAGTCCTTCGGGATCGCCGCGGTGTTCAGCGCGATGAACGGTTGCGAGGCACGCGGGCTGTGCTTGTGCAGCGCGCGCGCCACGAGTTCCTTGCCGGTACCGGATTCACCGGTGATCAGCACTGTCACGTTCGATTGCGACAAGCGGCCGATCGCGCGGAACACATCCTGCATTGCCGGCGCCTGGCCGAGGATTTCCGGCGTTTCGGCAGCGGCCTGTTCGACGCCGGTTTCGCGCAGGCTTTCTTCCAGCGCGCGGCGGATCAGTTCCACCGCCTTGTCGATGTCGAAGGGCTTGGCGAGATATTCGAATGCGCCGCCCTGGAATGCGGCGACCGCCGAATCGAGATCGGAAAACGCGGTAATGACGATGACCGGCAGGCCGGGATGCTTGGTTTTCACCGCCTGCAGCAGTTCGAGCCCGGACTCGCCCGGCATGCGGATATCGGAAACCAGCACCTGCGGCGACGCCGTCTTCAGCGCCTCCAGCGCGTCACGCGCATTGGAAAAGCTTTTGGTCGCGAGATTCTCGCGCGCCAGCGCTTTTTCCAGCACCCAGCGGATCGATTCGTCGTCGTCAACAATCCAGATTGGCTTCATATGTCTTTCCGCGTTTCGCTCCGGCGGCTGCGTGCGCCGCGTCGTGGTTTCGCCTGTCAGGGCAAGGGAATCAGGATCCTGAAATCCGTGTATCCGGGCCGGCTTTCGCATTCGATCAAACCGAGATGCTGCTGCACGAACGTCTGTGCCAGCGTCAACCCCAGTCCGCTGCCGCCTTCCCTGCCGGATACCAGCGGATAGAAAATGCGATCGCGGATGTCCGGCGGAATGCCAGGCCCGTTGTCGATGATATGCAAGTCTAATGCCAAGCGATAACGCACCTTGGCCAGCGTAACCTGGCGTGCGATGCGCGTGCGGAAGACCAGTTCGGCGTCGCCCGTCTTCATACGTTCGGCCAGCACCTGCGCCGCATTGTGCGCAATATTCAGCACAGCCTGGATCAACTGTTCCTTGTCGCCGCGAAACTCGGGAATCGACAGATCGTAGTCGCGGCGTATCATCAGGCCGCTCGGAAACTCCGACACGATCAGGCTGCGTACCCGTTCGAACACTTCATGGATGTTGACGTCGCCGACGATATGCGGATGCCGGTGCGGCGCCAGCAGGCGATCGACCAGCGTCTGCAGGCGGTCGGCCTCCTTGATGATAACTTGCGTGTATTCGCGCAACTCTTTCAGGTGACGTTCGGGAATTTCCAGCTCCAGCAATTGCGCCGCGCCGCGGATGCCGCCGAGTGGATTCTTGATTTCATGCGCGAGATTGCGGATCAATTCCTTGTTGGCCAAGCTCTGATCCAGCAGTCGCTCCTCACGATCGAGCTTCAACTGCTGCAGGTTCTCGCGCAGTTCGATCAGCACCGGCGTGCCCGGATTGTCGAGCGCAGTCACAGCGACGTGCACCTGCAGGGCTTCACGTCCCGCGCGCTCCAGCGTCATGTCGAGACGCTTGTCGGCAAACTGATGCTCGCGCGCCTGCTGTACCACCTGTTCGAGTTCGTCCTTGTTGACGAAGAGATCGCCCAAGGTCTGGCCGATCAGAATCTTGCTCGAACTTTCCAACAGGTTCTCGGCCGCCGGATTGGAATACGCAATGCAACCGCTCGCGTCCATCAGCAGCACGGCCGACGCCAGCAGATCGAGTCCGTTCAATGCATTCGAGGCGATGGTTGGTTTGTTCACAGGCAGATGGT
>DATMTZ010000307.1:0-11808 GCA_035563975.1 Oxalicibacterium sp.
AAGACAGGCTTCGCGCCTGTCTTTTTTATTGCCTGAACTTCTGCCAACACGCTTCGCTTCCGCCTGCCTCGGCACATCATGCAGCCGCAGCTGCCGACTCTCAGTATTTTCATCCCACTTCGGCCGGACAAAAAAATGGCCCGGATAAACCGGGCCAAGCGACTCAGCTTGAGGACTGAATCTAGGTAAAACAGATAGCGTGCCTGTACGGCACAGATTTCGCGGTTGCCGGCCGGCAGACATTCATTCGTCTGCGCAAACCGGCAGGCGCAATCAATACACTTCGCTCACTTCGCAGCGGCCGCCTGCGCCGATCAGGTGCCGCAACTGGCCGCCGATCGAACCGAGGCCCAGGCTTTCGAAGATGCCCTTGTGGCGCGGCACCATGATCTGGTCGCAGTAATGTTCGCGCGCAAACTGGGCGATCATTTCTGCACTGAGACCAACCAGAATACGCGTCTGGTACGAAATGCCCGCCTCGTCCAGCTTGTCGGCCAGCGGCTGCAGGACCTCCATGCCGCTTTCGCGGTGGAATTCCTCCAGCTGGCGCTTGCTGACGAAACGGGTGACGAAGCGCGAAATCGGCAGTTGCACATTGACCAGATAGAGTACGACCTGGCGATCACGGTAACGCTCGATCACATGCCTGGCAGCGCATTCGACTTCGCTGCTGTCGGTAATGGGAACAAGAACGCGTAGCATGGAAACCTCCTATCGTGTGCGAAGCTGAGAAAATCAGCGAATCAGCCTTCGGTCGCTGCGCCTGCAGCGTGGCGGGCAGCCAGCGTTTTGCCGACGATCACGACAATCAGCGCACCCAGGATAGGCAAGGCGATTTCCAGATAGTGCGCATTGGCGAGGTGGCCTTTCAGCGCAGGATCTTCGACCGCCATTTCACCGGCGACATAGCCGAGCAGGCCGGCACCGATGGTGACGATGATCGGGAAGCGTTCCATCAGCTTCATCAGCATCGCGCTGCCGAACAGGATCAGCGGGATCGTGATGACCATACCGACGAACAGCAGGGCCATGTGACCGTTCGCTGCGCCTGCCATGCCGAGCACGTTGTCCAGGCTCATGACGATGTCGGCGATGATGATGGTCTTAACCGCACCCCAGAAGTTGTCGCTGGCGCTGACGTCTTCGTTCTCTTCTTCAGGCAGCAGCAGCTTGATGCCGATCCACAGCAGCAGCACGGCGCCAACCATTTCGACGTAAGGAATGGTCATCAGCACGGCGGCAAACGCGGTCAGTGCCGTCATCAGGATGACGATCGCGACGGTACCGATCAGGAAGGCATTGCGTTGCTGCTTCGGCGGCAGCGAACGGCAGGCCAGCGCGATGATGACCGCGTTGTCGCCGGACAGCAGCACGTTGATGATGATGATCTGGAATAACGCGACCCACATGGTCGGGTCGGACAGGGATGCGAACATTTGTATCTCCTTCAGATGATTTTGTTGGTGCGATCATCTTAGGGAGCAGCGCTTACCCAATTCTTTCGCGAACATTACGGTTCGCTTTCATGAACATTACAAAATGCTTACAGCCGCACGAGGCGGCTGTAAGGGGCGTTGCAACCGGCGCGCAGCGGAGAATATCCGGGCGATCGCGCCACTACTTTTTCGGCTACACGCCCAAGGCCCGGCCATCGCTGCGCGGATCGTGCGCGCCGCGGAATACGCCGCCGTCGATGCGAATCGCGCCTGGCTGTCCGGACAGCGGACTTTGCGCCGGGATCGTGCTCATCTCGTGGCCCCTCCGCGCCAGTTCGGCAAACACCTGTTCGCCCGCATCCTGTTCCAGCTTCAGCGAGTCACGCGTGTCGGAGAAGGTTTTCCCGAGCAGGAAGCGCGGTTTCGACAAGGCCGTCAACGGATCCATGCCGTAATCGATCATCCGCGTCAGGATCGCCGTCAAGGTCTGAGGCTGGCCGTCCGCGCCTTGCGTGCCGTACAACAGCGCCGCCTTGCCGTCCTTCAGGTACATGCCGGGGTTCAGCGTATGGAAAGGCCGCTTGCCCGGCTGCAGCGCATTCGGATGCGCGGGGTTCAGACTGAACGATGCGCCGCGGTTGTGCCACAGCATGCCGGTGTCGCCTGCCATCACGCCGCTGCCCCAGTCGAAATAGATCGTCTGCAGCATGGACACCGCATTGCCGTAGGCATCGGCCGCACCGATGTACACGGTATCGCCGTGCTTGAACACGTGCGGCCATGGCAGCGCGCGCTGCATGTCGATCTCGCCTGCCAGCTTGTCCAGATGCGCGGACGACAGCAATTCTGCCGACGGCACGTTGACGAATTCCGGGTCGGCCAGGTAGCGGTTGCGGTCGATGAAGGCGCGCTTCACCGCTTCCACCAGCAGGTGGTAGTAGTCGGCGCTGCCTTCGGGAATCTGCTTCAGATCGAAGCGCTCGAGCACGCCCATGATTTCCAGCGTCGTGAGGCCTTGTGTCGGCGGCTGGTTCGCCAGCAATTCGCCGCCACGGTAAGCGACACGCAGCGGCGGTTCGATACGCGCCTGCGTCTTCGCCAGATCAGCCGCGGTCAATGGCGAACCGGCTTCCTTCAAGCCCTTTGCGATGCGTTGCGCGAGCTGGCCTTCATAGAAGTCGCGGTAACCGCGCGACGCCAGGGTCTCCAGCGTGGCGGCGAGTTGCGGCTGGCGGAAGGTCTCGCCGATATCCGGCACGCGCCTGCCGACCATGAAATGCTGCGCCACGCCCGGCATGCTTGCCATATCTTTCAGGCGGTACTCCATCCAGAAGCGTTCCGATGCCGAAACCGGGATGCCGTCGCGCGCATGGACGATGGCAGGCTTCAGCAAGTCTTCCCAGCTTTTCTTCCCGTTCAGCTCGGTGCGGCTGATATCGAAGGCCTTGCCCAGCGTATCGACATTGGCGGCCGTCGTCAGCATCGACTGCGGACCACGCACCGGTATCGCACCGCTGTATCCCGGCAACACCTGCGGCGCCTGACCGATACCGGACAAGGTGCGCACCTTGCCGTTGCGGTCGCTGATGATCATGAACGCATCGCCGCCGAATCCGGTGAAGTGCGGATAGGTGACATTCAGGCAGGCCGCGATCGCAATAGCCGCCTCGATCGCGTTGCCGCCCGACTTCAGCACGTCGAGACCTGCGCTGGTCGCCAACTCATGCGGACTGGTCACCATGCCCCTGGACGAGGTCGCCAGCTTGCTGCTCCCCTTTGCATCAGCCGGCATGGCAAAGCTCGTCATCGTGCCGAGCACCATCGCGCTTGAAGTGGACAGGAAGGTTCTTCGGCTCATGTCGGTCAACATTTCTTTTTTCATCGTTCACGGTGAAGAAAATAGGAAAACTTATGTGATTTTCGTCGTTGGCAAATCGCCTATCACTCGCCGTGAACGCGCTTCGGGAAGGTTTTTTCCAGCGGGGTATGGCGATGCGAGAAGTTGGCGGTGATCCACGCATAGACCGGGCCAATGGCATTCATCACGATGACGATGCACAGCGCGGTAAACGCATCCTTCGGCGCCGGGCCGAAGCCGCCGAACAGCGTCGCGAAGAACGATGCAAAGCCGAAGAACATGCCGGGAATGAAATTGAATCCCGGCAGGCGCGCCACCAGCATCATTCCCGCGTTCAGGCAGAACAGCACGACCATTTCGGCAATAAGGTGACTGGTGCCGGAAAAATACTGCCCCGCCAGACCGGATACCGTCACTACCAGAAAGCCGGCGATGGAGCCGACCGGCAGCGTCGGCCAGATGCGTTTCAGGTTGGCTGGTGTCGGTCCGCCCATCGCGAACGTGCCAGCCCAGCTGATGAAGATAGCCCAGACCGGCAAGTGCCAGGGCAGTTGCACCATCAGCACCGTGGTGACGGCGAGCAGCGATGCGACGACTTCGTGCGGTGGCTTTTTCATGTTCATGTCTCCTGATGTTTCGCTTACGCGTTATTGTGTTTTTCTGCTTCGTGCGCAGCATGCGCGTGTTGATGGTCGGGGTGGCCGCAGCAGCCGTTGCGATGAATCGTGCACTTGTGCTCGGTGACGACCGTGATCCTGCCGCGCTTGATGACCCACGAGCGCGCCGGTATGTCGAGCAGCGCATCGGCGACCTGATAGGTATCGAGAATCACCAGATCCGCCTGCTTGCCGACGGCAATGCCGTAATCGTCGCCGAGGCCGATCGACCGCGCGGCGTTGATCGTGCCCATGTCGAGAATCGCCGCCTGATGCGCCGGCGTGCCAAACGAAAGCGCGTGCGCCAGCAGATTGCCGATCACCAGCATGTCGGCCTTGCCGAAGGGAGTGAACGCGTTGCGGATGTTGTTCGACGAATAGGCGACGTTGATCCCCGCTTCGTGCAAGGAGCGCACCGGCGTCAGCCCGCGGCGGCGGTTCTTCGTGTCGTTGCGGCCGCCAAGATAGAGATCGGTCGCCGGCAGGGTGATGATGCTGATGCCTGCTTCCTTCAGCAGATCGATCACCGGCTTCAGCTGCTCCGGCTCAAGCGAACCGAGGCTGGTGACGTGGCCGAGCGACACGCGGCCGCGGTAGCCCGTTTCAATGGTCTTCTTCGCGATGTAGCTAGTGGCGGCGAAGCGCTGGTCTTTCGCCTCGTCCGAAAAATCCGCGTGCATGTCGATTGGCGCATCGTGTTTCTGCGCGGCTTCGAACACGAGGTCGACGTGCCGCATCGTGTCTTCCCACGACAACTCGTTATACGGACAGCCGCCGACAACGTCGGCACCCATCTTCATCGATTGCTCCATCAGTTCCAGCGTGCCGGGCGATTTCAGGATGCCTTCCTGCGGGAACGCAACGATCTGGATGTCGATCAGGTCCTTGTATTCGTCGCGCAGTTCCAGCAGCGTCTCGACGCCGATCAGGCCCTGAATCAGATCGACGTCCGGATGCGCGCGCAGCGCCGTCGTGCCGTTGGCGACCGCCATATCGAGCACCTGGCGCGAACGCTGCAGAACGTCGTTCCGCTCCTGTTTTCCTTTCAGGATGCCCGTTACGCGGATCGCTTCATCCAGCGTGCCCAGCACCGGCGGCATGCGCCGATGCAGGAAGGCCTTCTCCAGGTGCATGTGCGGTTCAACCATGCCGGGAATCACGGCGCGGCCTTCGGCATCGATCGTGTCGGCTGTAGGGGCATCGATGCCCTCTTCGATCGCAGCGATCCGGCCGTCCTTGATGGCGATATCCATCAGCGGCTTGTCGTCCCAGACGCGGACATTGCGTATCACCAGATCCATGGTCATGGCGTCTCCTCCAGATTTATCATCACCGACGAAGCGGCGCTATCCGGCGCCAGCTACTTCATCGAAACGTATTCATGAAAAGGAGCATACGGCGCAACCAAGGCGCCGGGAATCGGGATTGTCTGATTCCTGCCTAAGGATTTTCCTAGATGCGCTGCAACATGCAGGCTGCCGATTGCTGCCTGGCAAAATCGGCGGAGATTATTCGTAACCTTCGTTGATCAGGCCATGCTTCATCGCGTAATAGACCAGATTCGCGGTGGTCGATGCTTCCATCTTCTGCAGAATGGCGGCCTTGTGCGTGCTGACGGTCTTGTTGCTCAGCGACAGCGTGTGCGCGATGTCGTTGACCGAGTGGCCTTCGACCAGCATGTTGAAGATCTGGAATTCGCGCGGGGTGAGCCGCGTATGCGGCAGATGGGCATCCGGCTTGTGCATCTGCCGGATCAGTTTTTCGGAAATGCCGGGCGACACGAAGCTGCCGCCCTCGGCGACGCGCCGTATGCCTTCGATCAGCTGGCTGGAAGCGGTGTTCTTCGTGATGTAGCCCGCTGCGCCGGCGCGCATCGCCTGTATGGCGTACTGGCTTTCCTGATGCATGCTGAGGACGAGGATCGGCAGCTCCGGCTTCGTCGCCTTGATCTGCTGGATCAGCGCGATGCCGCTCTTGCCCGGCATCGACATGTCCAGCACCAGCACGTCGAACTGCTGGCTGCGCACCTTCCGCAGCACTTCGTCGCCATCCCCCGCCTCGTCCGCCACTTCCATGCCGGCGAACGAAATGATCTGCTTCAGGCCATCGCGAATGATCGCGTGATCGTCGGCAATCAGCACGCGGATCATGCCTGCTCTCCTGTCGCTGTCGCTGCCGGCGTTGCGGTTGCCAACGCGGGAATCCGGACGTCGATGCGCGTGCCGGAGGCGGAGCGGCTGGTAATCTTCAGGGTGCCGCCCAGCATGAACGCGCGTTCATGCATACCGAGCAGACCAAGGCTGTTGCGCGACTCGGCCAGATCGATGCCGCAACCGTTGTCGGCGATTCGCAAGGCAACATGATCACCTTGCTCCTTCAATTCGACCATCACCGAGGTCGCCCTGCTATGGCGAACGACATTGGTCAATGCCTCCTGCAGGATGCGGAAGATGGCCGTGCTGACGTCACGGCTGAATGCCGGCAGCCTTGGTGGCACGATCAATTCGAATGCGATGTCGCCGCGCTCGGAAAACGATTCCAGCAGCCAGTCGAGCGCAGATGCGAGGCCGAGTTCGTCGAGGATCAGCGGGCGCAGATCGGCGGCGATACGCTGCACCGATTCGACGGTGGAATCGGCAATGTGCTTAAGCTGCTGCAAATTCTTCGCCCACTCCGCAGCTTGCGGGCCCCGCAACCCGTATTGCGTTTCCAGCACGCCCAACCCGATGCGGATTGCCGTCAGCGATTGCCCGAGTTCATCATGAAGTTCACGCGCGATGCGGGTGCGTTCCTCTTCGCGCACCGATTGCAGATAGGCGGACAATTCACGCAACTGGCTGCGCGACTCCAGCAATTCCTGCTCGGCCAGCTTGCGGTCGGTGATATCGCGCGAAATGCCGGTGGTGCCGACCACTTTACCCTGCGCATTGCGAATCGGCGTTTTGATCGTGTCGTACCAGTGCAGCATGCCATCCTGTCCCTGCCGCTGTTCTTCATAGCGCAGGCGCACGCCCTCTTCCATCACGCGGCGGTCGGTATCGATGTAGATACGTCCCCATTCCTCCGGCCACACGTCGACCGGCCTGCGGTTCAGAATCTGTTCTTCCGGCAAGCCGCAGGCCTTGGCAAAGGCTTCGTTGACAAGGATGTAGCGCGAGTCGGCATCCTTCAGCCACGCCTGGTCCGGGATGTTGGCCAGGATGGCTTTCTGCAGTTCGTCCGTTTTGCTCACAGCTCACCTTCGCTTTGGCTTCGGCAGGTAAGCATAACGTGATGCACGAGCTTCTGCCGGCTATTCGGCATGCGATATCGGGAAGGACACGGTAAATGTGTTGCCCACACCGTCCGCATCGTCTTCCAGTTCGATGGTGGCGTGATGCAGCGTGGCGATCTCGTGCACGATTGCCAGGCCGAGGCCGCTGCCTTCCTCGTGCGTGCCCAGCAGGCGGTGGAAACGCTCGAAGATGCGCTTGCGTTCTTCCACCGGAATGCGCGGACCGTCGTCGCTGACTACCAGCCGCACGGCATCGTCCTGCACGATACGCACGGTCACGCGGCCGCCGGCCGGCGTATAGCGGATCGCATTGTCGACCAGGTTGTTGATCATCTCGGTCACGCGCACCGCTTCACCGTTCAGCAGCACCGGCTTGTCGGCACCTTCGAAACCAAGATCGATATTCTTCTTGTAGGCATGCGGCACCCAGTCCTGCGCGGCGCGCAGCGCAACCTGGTTCAGGTCGAAGGGCTGGAAATTCGCCACCACGTTGTGCGGCTCGTTGCGCGCCAGCGACAGCAGCTGCGACACCAGACGCGACAGCCGTTCTGCGCTGGTATACAGGTGGCCAAGCGCGCGCTGCACCTGCGACAGGTCATTCTCGCGCAGGGCCAGTTCGATGTGCGCCTTCAGGCCGGCCACCGGCGTGCGCAACTGGTGCGCGGTATCGGCGATGAAGCGTTCCTGGAAGCCGAGCACGGTATCGACGCGCGTCATCAAATCATTGACCGCGCCAACCAGCGGTTCGACTTCACCGGGCACATCGGTGGCGGTAATCGGGCTCAGGTCCAGATGCGATCGGATGCCGACTTCATGCTGCAGTTTGCGCAAGGGCGCCAAACCCTGCGCCACGCCGCGCCAGATCAGGAAACCGGCAATCAGGATCAGCAGCACCTGCGGCAGGATCACCTGAATCAACAGCGTGCGCATGTAACGCGCGCGCTTGAGCTGCGTCTCGGCAACCTGGATATAGACCGGTTCAGTCTCCGGATGAACCAGCGGATGGCCCCGCATCAGCGCAATACGCACCGGCTTGCCCATGAACACGTCGTCGTAATAGGCGGTTTCCTTGCCGGTGCGAATCGTTTTCGGCACCGGCATGGTGGGATCGCCGGCCAGCAGATTGCCGTCCTCGGTACGGATCGCGTAATAGACATCGTCTTCCTCGTCGAGGAACAGCGTACGTTCCGCTTCCGCCGACAGGTTGAAGCCGAGGCCGTCGCGTTCCTGCGTCACGTGCAGCAGCATTTCGCGTGCAATCTCGTTCAGCTCGACGTCGTACACGCCATTGGCGACGTGCCGCACGATGAAATAGCTGCCCGCGATATCGATCAGCAGAATCAGCGACAGCGGGATCAGCACGCGCTTCATCAACCTGCTGCGCAGGGTCGGATTGCTGCGCGCCGCTGGCGAACCGGCTTGCAATTCAGGCGTCACTGGCTTTCTCCAGCAGATAACCCATGCCGCGCACGGTGCGGATCACGATATTGAAGGGCTCCAGCTTCTTCCGCACGCGGTGCACGTAGACCTCGATCGCGTTGCTGCCGCCATCGTCGCCCCAGCCGAACAGACGATCGACCATCTGCTCCTTGGTCACCACCTGCCCCTGGCGCGACAGCAGGAGTTCCAGTACCGCCAGCTCGCGCACCGACAGTTCGACCGGCTGGTCGTTGTGGAACAGGCGATGCGCCTCCAGGTCGAAGCGCAGGCCGCCGTGCGTCAAGCTCTTGCCGGCATCGAACTGGCCGCGCCGGATCAGCGCACGCACGCGCGCCTCGAACTCCGGCAAGTCGAAAGGCTTGGTCATGTAGTCGTCGGCGCCCAGGTCAAGCCCGGTCACGCGATCTTCCAGCGTGTCGCGCGCGGTCAGCATCAGCACCGGGATGCGCGACTTGCGCTCGCGCAGACGGCGCAGCACGCTCAGGCCGTCCAGTTTCGGCAGCGCGATATCCAGCAGCACCAGCGCATAGGTATCGGTGTTCAGCGCGCGCAGCGCATCTTCGCCGTTATCGACGCAATCCACGGTGTACGACGCCTGGCTCAGCGCGCGCGTCAGCGCAGCGGACAGGATGGCGTCGTCTTCAACAATCAATATGCGCATGCAAGCGGGTCCCTCGATATGCCTGTTCTTTTTATGATTTTCCCTCGACTACGGGCAACACAGCATAAGGACAGACGGAGCAGCTGTCTACTGCACCGGGACAGCCTTGTCATACAAATCGTTACAAATGTCATCAAGGCTTACACAAAAACCGTCAACTGGCCGTCCGGAGCAGCGTTAAATCGGGTACGGATTGACACAGTCCGCACCCCGATAGACCAACCAATGGAGAGACACAATGAACAAATTGATCGCAACCCTGATCGCCGGCCTGTTCGCTTCCGCAGCATTCGCACAGGCACCGGCCGACACCGGCAACGCGCCTGCGGTGCAAACCAAGACTGAAGCGAAAGCCGAAAAGAATGCGATGAAAGCCGAAGCCAAAGCGGACAAGAAGGAAGCAAAGGCGGACGCCAAGGCCGACAAGAAAGAAGCCAAGGCAGAAGCAAAAGCCGACAAGGCCCACGCCAAGGCACACGCCAAAAAAGTGAAAGCGCATGCCGACGCGACGGAAAAGAAAGCCGATGCACAGGCGGACGTGAACGCCACCATGGGCAAGTAAGTGCGATAGCACCCATGTCGCAAAAAAGGACAGGCACAGCCTGTCCTTTTTCTTTGTGCCTCTGAACGACGCTTGCGACGCCGCCTGATGGCAACCTGCATTTCGCAGTACACTGAACGGCACGACGTGAACAGCAAACCGGCCAAGATTCTTCACATGATCATTTCATCCGCTACCGATTTTCGCGAAGCCGCGCGACGCAAGATCCCTCCCTTTCTGTTCCATTACCTCGACGGCGGCGCCGGCGCCGAACAGACGCTGCGCGCCAACATTGACGACCTGCAGGCCATCAAGCTGCGTCAGCGCGTGCTGCGAGGCTCCGAAGAACTCGACCTGACGGCCGACTGGTTCGGCCAGCGCAATGGCCTGCCGATCGCACTGGCGCCGATCGGTCTGGGCGGCATGTATGCGCGGCGCGGCGAAGTGCAGGCGGCGCGCGCGGCCTGTCAACGCGACATTCCCTTCATCCAGTCGACGGTATCAGTATGTTCGCTGGCCGAAGTGGCGAAGCAGTCCAGCAAGCCGATGTGGCTGCAGCTGTACGTGCTGAAGGACCGCGGCTTCATGCGCGACGTGATGCAGCGTGCGCGCGAGCTGGGCGTCACGACCCTGGTGTTCACGGTCGACATGCCGGTGCCCGGCGCCAGATATCGCGACGCGCACAGCGGCATGAGCGGTCCGAACGGACCGCTGCGCCGCGTGATGCAGGCAATGCGGCATCCGCGCTGGGCGTGGGATGTCGGCATGTTCGGACGCCCGCACGATCTGGGCAACATCTCGACCTACCGCGGTCATGCCACCGGTCTGGAAGACTACATCGGCTGGCTGGCCGCCAACTTCGATCCCGGTATCAGCTGGCAGGACCTGCAATGGATACGCGACGAGTGGCAGGGCAAGCTGATTCTCAAGGGCATACTCGATCCGGAAGACGCGCAAAATGCGCTCGCCTTCGGCGCCGACGGCATCGTGGTCTCCAATCATGGCGGACGCCAGCTGGACGGCGCGCCGTCCACCGCGCAGGCGCTGCCGGCGATCGCCGCCGCAGTCAGTGACAGGATGACGATCTTCGCCGATGGCGGCATACGCACCGGCACCGACGTGTTCCGCATGCTGGCGCTTGGCGCGCATGGCGTGCTGATCGGGCGGGCCTACATTTACGCGCTGGCGACCCAGGGCCAGGCCGGCGTCGAGCGGCTGCTGGCGATCATGGAGAAGGACCTGCGCACCAACATGGTCCTGACCGGGGTGCAGTCGGTGCGGGAGATCGGGCCGCAGCTGCTTGCCAGGTAGGATGCGCCGCTACACATAGGTTTTCGCGCGCCTGAAGGCTTGCACCATGCGCTCGAAGGCGGCGGCTCTTGCCTCGTCGCCCGGCACACGCAATGCGTATGACGGATGATAGGTCGCAATGATATGGCGATCGCCGAACGTGATCGGCTCATCCATCATCTTCGTCAAGCTGACTTTCGAGCTCTTCATCAGCGACTTCAGTGCGGTACTGCCAAGCGCAACGATCACTTCCGGCTTGACCTGCGCCATTTCCTCATCCAGCCACAGCATGCACGCGTCGATCTCGCGCTGACCCGGCGTCTTGTGCATGCGCCGCTTGCCGCGCGGCTCCCATTTGAAATGCTTGACCGCATTAGTGACATAGACGTCCTTGCGATCCAGTCCGGCCGCCTCCAGCGCACGGTCGAGAAGATGACCCGCAGGGCCGACGAAGGGCTTGCCCGCAATATCCTCCTGATCACCCGGCTGTTCGCCCACCAGCATCACGCGCGCCTTGCGCGGCCCTTCGCCGGCAACCGCCTGCGTCGCGTTGCGCCATAGATCGCAGCGGCGGCATTGATCAAGCGCACCGAGGTCCGGCCGTTCCGGCTGCGCTGCATCGGCATCGACATGCACGTGGCTGCCGCGCCGC
>DATMTZ010000308.1:0-4246 GCA_035563975.1 Oxalicibacterium sp.
TCGCCGACGCTGCCTGTAATCGGCAGCACGATGCCAGTGATGTAACTCGAACACACGCCGGATGCGAGAAATACGTAGGCCGGCGACAGCTCTTCCGGTTGCGCCGGCCTCCCATAGCTGGTTTGCGCGCCGAATTGCGCAATCTGTTCCGGATCGGAACGGTCCGCCGGGTTCAGCGGCGTCCATACCGGGCCGGGGGCCACCGCGTTCACGCGTATCCCCTGCTCCAGCAAGTTGCCGGCCAGCGACATCGTGAATGCATGGATCGCCCCCTTGGTCGCCGAATAATCCAGCAGCTTCTTGCTGCCCTTCAGACCGGTGACCGAACCGGTATTGATGATGGCCGATCCGCGCTTCAAGTGCGGCAACGCGGCCTGCGCCATGTGGAAGTAACCGTAGATGTTGGTCTTCATCGTTTCATCGAAACGCTCTTCGGTGATATCGAGCAGCGAATCGGCATGCTGCTGGAAGGCGGCATTGTTGACGAGGATATCGAGCTTGCCGAAGGTCTTGACGACTTTCTTCACCGCCTTGCGGCAGAACGCCGGGGCTTTTACATCGCCCGGGATCAGCAGGCATTGCCGACCTTCGGCTTCGACGTGGCGACGCGTCTCTTTCGCGTCGCGCTGTTCGTTCAGATAAATGATCGCGACATCCGCACCTTCACGGGCGAACAGAATCGCGACCGCCCGCCCGATACCGGAATCGCCGCCGGTCACGATGGCCTTCATTCCCTTCAGCTTGCCGCTGCCCTTGTAGCCGGGCGCCAAAAACTGCGGTGCCACATCGAGTTCGGCTTCAATACCCGGTTTTTGCAGATGCTTGCGCGACAGCGGCGGAGCAGGCTGGGATTTCTCTGCGGTTTGCACCGCGGGCTTGGCTTGCTTCGCCGCCTTTTTCGGCTTGGCCGCATCGCGCGCATCCTGCTCGCGCTGGATTTCTCGTTGCTTGCCGACGACGGCCTTGGTGGATGATGCGTGTGGAAGTTTGGCGGAACCGGCCATGATTTCTCTCCTGATAGGACGAACAGGCTTTATGACGCATCAAAACCGGGGGCGTTCCCCATGCGCCTGCAATTCGTCCTGCCAAAAGAATCGATTCAATACGCAGGCTGTATTGCCAGCAGTTCCCGCAATTGCTCGAATGGCAGCGGGCGGCTGATGAAATAACCCTGTCCTTCGTCGCAACCGTTTTCCTTGAGAAAGTCGAGATGCGCGGCGGTTTCGATGCCCTCCGCGATCACCTTGATCTTGAGGCCATGCGCGAGCGCGATGATGGTTTGCGAAATGATGGCGTCATCGCGATCCTTGTCGCAATAGCGGATAAAGGATTGATCGATCTTCAGGCGGTCGATCGGAAAGCGTTTCAGGTAGGCAAGGCTGGAAAAGCCAGTGCCGAAATCGTCCAGCGACAGTTGCACACCCATTTCGTTGAGCCGGCCCAGAATGCCGACTGCCTCGTCGACATTCTGCATCACCATGCTTTCGGTTACTTCCAGTTCCAGGCAGGCCGGATCGATGCCGGTGGCATCGATGACCTCGCGCACCGTCTCGACGAAATCCCTCTGCCCGAGCTGCCGCGCAGACAGATTGACGGCAACCCGCATAGGCGGGAACCCCTCCTGCAGCAGTTGCAGACTCTGCCGACACGCGGTTTCAAGCACCCAACGACCGATCGGGATAATGAGGCCATTGCATTCGGCAACCGGGATGAACTCGAGCGGCGGAATCTGACCGCGCTTCGGATGCTTCCAGCGGATCAGCGCTTCCATGCCGACGATGCGGCCGCTGAGCATGTCGATCTGCGGCTGGTAATTCAGCGTCAGTTCGCCATTTTCCAGCGCATGCCACAAGTCGCTCTCCAGCGACAGGCGATCGCCGGCCTTCGCGTTCATTTCCTTGGCGTAGAACTGGAAGTTGTTGCGCCCGTTCATCTTGGCGCGATACATCGCCACGTCGGCATTCGCCAGCAGCGCCTCCGAATCTTCGCCATCTTCCGGAAAGCGCGCCAGGCCCATACTGCAGGTGACAACCAGCGCCTGGCCGCGTATCGCGACCGGCTGCGCCATCTCTTCCTGAATCCGTTTCATGATGTGCAGATTGACGTCCTCGAAATTCTGGTTGACCAGCACCAGAACGAATTCGTCACCGCCAATGCGCGCCACCGTGTCGCCGTCGCGCACGCATACGCGCAGACGCTCTGCCACCGTGACGATCAATTCGTCGCCCGCGCTGTGCCCCAGACTGTCGTTGACCAGCTTGAAGTTGTCGATGTCGATAAAGACCACGGTCAGCAGATGGCCGTAGCGTCGGGCCTGGCTCAATGCCTGCTGCGTGCGTTCGTGCAGAAGATTGCGATTGGCCAGACCGGTCAAGGCGTCGTAATTCGCCTGGCGCTCCAAATCTTCCTGGTAGCGGCGGATCTGCGTCACGTCGTACAGCACGCCGACGAAATAGCGGACGTCGTCGTGCTGTTCGTCCGTCACCGGCGCGATATACAGCTCGTTCAGGAACAAGCTGCCGTCCTTGCGATAGTTGCGCAGGAGGACGCTGACCGAGCGCTTTTCGCGAATCGCTTCTCGCAATTTTTCCAGCTCCGGCTGATCGCGGTCGCTGCCCTGCAGAAAGCTGCAGTTGCGACCGACCGCTTCTTCGCTGGTATAGCCGGTGATCGCCTCGAACGCGCCGTTGACGTAGATCAGCGGCTGGTCCTTTGCGCCAGCGTCGACAATCACGATCGGATTCGCGCTCGCCTCGATCGCGCGATTGCGCAACGCCAGATCCTGCTGCACCTTCATCAGCTCGGTGATGTTGATGGATATGCCGCCTACGTGCCGCACGCTATTCACGCTGTCGGCCAGCGGAAAACGCGTGGAAAGCCAGTAAGTGTCGCCCTTTGGCGTGGGGATCTTGTCGACACCTTGCATCGGGGTTCCGGCCGCCAGCACCTGTGCATCCAGCGCGCGCAGCGTGCGGGCAGTTTCCTCCGGCATCAGTTCGATATCAAGCTTACCGATGGACGCGCCGGCATCGACATTGAGCACCTTGTCCAGTCCGCGGTTGGTGAAGATGAATCGGCCATCCACATCCTTGATGAAGGCCGCTCCCGACAGGTTGTCCATGAAAGTGCGAAACATGCGGTTGCTGCGCTGCAGTTCGGCTTCCACCCGGCGCCGCGCCTCGCGCTGCTCGACGCGCTCCATCGCGCTCATCACTGCGCTTGGCAAACGCGAGAGATTGGTTTTGATCACATAATCGTTGGCGCCCATCTTCAGCGACTCGATCGCCAGCTCCTCGCCAATGCGGCCGGAGACAAAGATGAACGGTGTATCCGGCTTGATCTCGCGCACCACCTTCAGCGCGGACAGGCCGTCGAAATGCGGCATCGAAAAGTCGGACAGCACAATGTCCGGCACGAAACGGCTCAACTCAGCGCGCAGCTGCTGCTCGGTTTCCACACGCAAACCCTTGTGCTGGATACCTGAGCGCGTCAGTTCGCGCAACGCCAGCTCGGCATCCGTTTGCGTATCCTCAACCAGCAGAATCTTGAGCATACTCATCTCGACCCTCAATGCAGATTGGGTATCCTGTTAAGGATCGCCCAGTAAAAACCCGCCTTGGAAACTTCTTCGAAGAACTTGTCCGATTCGACCGGCTTGACGATATAGCTGTTTACGCCGAGTTCATAGCACTGCATGATGTCCGGCTCTTCGGCGCTCGACGTCAGCATGATGACAGGGATGATCCTGGTCGACTCATCGCTCTTGATCTTCTTCAAAACCTCGATGCCATTGACCTTCGGCATCTTTACATCCAGCAGAATCAGGGTTGGATCGGTTCTTTCCCGCTCGGCGTACGTTCCGGTGCAGAACACGTAATCGAGCGCCTCCTGTCCGTCCTTTACCCAGGAAATATTATTGATGAGGCCGACGCGCTTGAGCGCGCGCATCGTCATTTCGGCATCGGTCGGCGTGTCTTCGGCAATCAGTATATGCACAGGCTGCAAGTCGTTGTTCATCAGTTGACCTCTTTAATTTTCTTGATTGGCAAGCTGAAATAAAACACCGTGTATTCGCCGAGCTTGCTGTCGGCCCAGATCCTGCCGCCGTGCCGGACGATCACGCGCTGCGCGATGGCGAGACCGACGCCGGTTCCGGGAAACTCGTCTTTCGTATGCAAGCGCTGAAATACGCCGAAGAGCTTGTTATAGAAACGCATGTCGAAACCGACACCGTTGTCCCGAACGC
>DATMTZ010000309.1:0-2255 GCA_035563975.1 Oxalicibacterium sp.
GAACCGGGCGGTTTACAGAATGACCGAAGTTTCCGGCAGCGGCATGCTCATCGAGGTGCGGCTCAGTACGCGCATCGCGTCGTCGAGCCGATAGACCAGCGGCACGCCGTTCGGCACGTCGAAAGCGGCGACTTCATCCTGTGGCAAGTCTTCCAGCAGCTTGACCATCGCGCGCTGGCTGTTGCCATGCGTGCAGATCAGCACATCGCGGCCTTCCTTCAGCGCCGGCACGATCGCCTCATCCCAGAATACGCGCACGCGCTCGACCGTATCCGACAATGATTCGCCCAGCGGCAGCAGCGCCGGTGCGATGGCGCGATAGCGCTTGTCCATCGAAGGCGCGCGCGGATCGGCGGCCGTCATCAGCGGCGGCCGCACCTGGTAGCCGCGGCGCCAGGCCCACACCTGTTCCTCGCCGAACTCGGCAATGATGTCGCTGCGCGTGCGTCCGGTCAGCGCGCCGTAATGGCGCTCGTTCAGGCGCCAGTGGCTGACGATGGGCGTCGACATCGCATCCATTTCATCGAGGATTAGCCATTGCGAACGGATGGTCCGTTTCAGCATCGAGGTAAACGCGAGGTCAAAGCGGAAGCCGGCTTCAGCGAGCGCCCTGCCCGCGCGCCTGGCCTGCGCCACGCCGGCTTCAGTGAGGTCGATATCGGTCCAGCCGGTAAAACGGCCCTCGCGGTTCCATAGCGATTCGCCGTGCCGAACGATTACCAGACTGCCCATGCTTGTTCCATTTCGAGTTTGAAGTGCGCGATGCGGAAGATTACCCGAGATCGACAAGCCATGTGTGACATGCCTGGCGGGCAGCGCAGGCGCATCATAACGCGGCCGCGCGTGCGGCCTGCTGCCGACGTGGGAAACGGGAAAATAAATGAAGAAGGGAAGGCGGACGCGAATGCGCCGCCGGCGCGACTGGCAGCAACCGTTACACCGCCGCGGAACTCTGTTCGATCATCTTGGCCAGATGAAATCGGTTCTTGCCGGACCTCTTCGCGTCATACAGCGAACGATCGGCGTGCGCGATCAGCGATTCGGCGTCGTGACCGTGCGCCGGATAGAACGCAATGCCGATGCTGGCGGTAACCTGCACGTCGATATCATTGATCTTATACGGCTGCGACAGGATGGACAGCGCGTCCGAGGCCGGCCGCACGGCATCGGCCGGATCGTGAATGCCGGAAATCAGCATCACGAATTCATCACCGCCCAGGCGCGCCACCGTATCGTGTTCGCGCGTCATGTTCTGCAGACGTTGCGCGACCGTCTTCAACAGCTGGTCGCCGACCGGATGGCCGTGCACGTCGTTGACCTGCTTGAAGCCGTCGAGGTCGAGGAAGAACAAGGCCACCGATTGATCGTCGCGGCTGGCGCGCTGGATCGCCTTTTCCAACCGGTCCAGCAGCAGGCGGCGGTTCGGCAGGTTGGTCAGCGGATCGCGCAATGCGAGTTCCTGCTGCACACGGTTCTGCTCCGACACGCTCTTGTACAACAGGCGCACTTCCAGCAGATTGTGTATGCGCTGATGCAATTCGGTCAGGTCATAGGGCTTGGTGAGGAAGTCGCGCGCGCCGGCTTTCAGCGCGGCAATCTTGTAGTCGCTGTTGCCGGTGATCGTCAGCACCGGCAGGTAAGGCGTCTTTTCGACATCAAGCAGGCTTTCCATGACCTCCAGCCCGTCCATGTGCGGCATCTGCATGTCGAGCACGATCAGGTCGTAATTGTTCTGTTCGTGCAATTGGCGTACGTGCATAGGGTTGCTGATGGTGCTGACGCGGGTGTACCCCGCCATCCGCAGACTTTCGGCAATGGTGAACAAGTTGTCTTCGCAATCGTCCACCAACAAAATCTTTGCGCGAAGAATCTCTTCTGAGCTGATCATTATGACTTCCTGCGGGGGTAACGACAGACGAAACGTCGGACGTGGCGCAAGGCCAGGCGAAATACGACTCGCGGTCCGGATAAAAGTTCGTTTCCCGAGGAATAAAGCTGCCGCAACAACGGTTTTGCACCGGTTTTCCTGCAAGATGTAGGACGTTGCCGACGCAGCCGGAAGAGAAATTGCGTCTTGCGAACAAGAAATACGCGACGCACATCGAGCCGTGCGAACGACCCGAAGGCGTTTTTCAATCAAGCGCAGTGCCGCGCCAGGCATCGAGCATCTGCACGCGCGCAAACCAGCTTTGCAGATTGCGATATTGCCGCACCGGAAGCTTGCCACGCTCGGAAGCCATCAGGGGCGCGGCGAT
>DATMTZ010000310.1:0-9567 GCA_035563975.1 Oxalicibacterium sp.
ATCGATTTTCTCGACACCCCGGCCAGCAGCGGCGCATCCAACTCCGCCTGGATGCGGCCGATATTTTTGAGCAAGGCGATGTTATGCGCAAGCGTTTTTCCAAAGCCGAAACCCGGATCGATGCACAAGCGATCGTGCGCGATGCCTGCGCCACGCAGCGATGCAGTCCGCTCCTGCAAAAATGCGGTCACCTCGCGCACCACATCCTGGTAGACCGGTTCGCGCTGCATGCTTTGCGGATCGTTCTGCATATGCATCACGCACAAGCCGCAATCGGCGTCGCGCACGGCTTCCGCTGCGCCGGGCATGCGAAATGCATGGATGTCGTTGACCATGTCGGCGCCGGCGGCAATCGCCTCGCGCATCACTTCCGGCTTGTAAGTGTCGATCGAGATCGCCCTGCCGCAATCGCGCAAGGCGAAGATCAGCGGCATCACGCGGTCCAGTTCCTGCTGCAAGGGCAAAGGTGCGGAGCCGGGGCGCGTCGACTCGCCCCCGATGTCGATGATGTCGGCGCCCGCCGCGATCATTTCTTCCGCATGCGACAAGGCGACGTCCAGCAATTGGAACCTGCCGCCATCGGAAAAGGAATCCGGCGTGGTGTTCAGGATGCCCATGACCAGCGGCCTGGCCTGCGGCGACAAGTCGAAGCGGTAACGGCCGCATTGCAGATGCGCGTGCATATGAGAAAACGAGAGAGGAATAAACAAAAAGGGTGAGGATTACTCCTCACCCTTGCGAAACAGCAGCGATCAGATCATCAGGCCGGTGCCGTCGCGTTCGGCGTCACATCGCCGGGATTGTCCGGTTGCGAACGCTTGGCCGGGATGCCGGCCTTCGGCGGACGCGGCTCGCGGCCTTCCATGATGTCGTTGATCTGGTCGGAATCGATGGTTTCCCAGTCGAGCAGCGCCTTGGCCATCACCTCGACCTTGTCGCGGTTGTCTTCCAGCAGCTTGCGCGACAGCGCGTATTGCGTATCGAGAATATTCCGGATTTCCAGATCGACTTTCTGTTGCGTGGCTTCGGACACGGTCTTCGATGCCATGCGGCCGAAGTAGGCATCCTGCTCCGCATCCTCGTACACCATGGTGCCCAGCGTTTCGGACATGCCGTAGCGGGTCACCATCGCGCGTGCGAGCTTGGTCGCACGCTCGAAATCGTTCGAGGCGCCGGTCGACATCTGGTGCATGAAGATCTCTTCCGCAATGCGGCCGCCGAACAGGATGGAAATTTCTTCCAGCATCTTGTCCTTGTACATGTTCACGCGGTCGTGTTCCGGCAGCTGCCAGGTCAGGCCGAGTGCAAAGCCGCGCGGCATGATCGTGACCTTGTGCACCGGATCGGCTTTCGGCAACAGTTTGGCGACCACCGCATGGCCCGATTCATGGTAAGCGGTATTGCGGCGCTCTTCCTCTCGCATGACGGCCGACTTGCGTTCCGGGCCCATCACGATCTTGTCCTTCGCGTCCTCGAAGTCCTGCATCTCGACCACGCGCTTGTTGCGGCGCGCGGCGAACAGCGCAGCTTCGTTGACCAGGTTGGCCAGGTCGGCGCCGGAGAAGCCCGGCGTGCCGCGTGCCAGGATATCGGCTTGCACGTCGGAACTGATCGGCACCTTGCGCATGTGGACGTTCAGGATCTGTTCGCGGCCGCGGATATCCGGCAAGCCGACGATCACCTGGCGGTCGAAACGGCCCGGACGCAGCAGCGCCTTGTCCAGCACGTCGGCGCGGTTGGTCGCAGCAATCACGATCACGCCGGAGTTCGGCTCGAAGCCATCCATCTCGACCAGCATCTGGTTCAAGGTTTGTTCGCGTTCGTCATTACCGCCACCCATGCCGGCGCCGCGATGACGGCCGACCGCGTCGATCTCGTCGATGAAGATGATGCAAGGCGAATGCTTCTTCGCGTTCTCGAACATGTCGCGCACGCGGGAAGCGCCGACACCGACGAACATTTCGACGAAGTCAGAACCGGAAATCGTGAAAAACGGGACTTTTGCTTCACCGGCGATTGCACGCGCCAGCAGCGTTTTACCGGTACCCGGAGGACCGACCATCAACACGCCGCGCGGAATGCGGCCGCCCAGTTTCTGGAAGCGGGTCGGGTCGCGCAAGAATTCCACCAGCTCGCCGACCTCTTCCTTCGCCTCGTCGCAACCGGCAACGTCGGCGAAAGTCACGGCATTCTGCGTTTCATCCAGCATGCGCGCCTTGGACTTGCCGAACGAGAACGCCCCGCCCTTGCCGCCGCCCTGCATCTGGCGCATGAAAAATACCCAGACGCCGATCAGCAATAGCATCGGGAACCAGGAAATGAACACTTGCGACAGGAAGGATTGCTCTTCCGGCTGCTTGACGTCGAACTTGACGTCGTTATTGATCAAGTCGCCGATCAGGCCGCGGTCCAGATAAGTGATGGCCGTTTTGATCTTCTTGCCGTCGACCGTGGTGGCGACGATCGAGCGGTCTTCGATCGTGGCTTCGCGAATCTGCTTGGCGCGGATATCGTCGATAAAGTCGGAGTAGGCAACCGGTGTCGCCGAGGCGGATGCGGTGCGGCCGTCGAATTGTTTGAAGACGGTGAAAAGCACCATCCCGATGACCACCCAGATGGCGACCTTGGAAAACATGTTATTCAACTAAAACTCCTTGGACGGCGACCGTGCCTTTTGACCGAATTAAATTGATTCTACTTGGTATTTCCGAGACTTGCAGTAGCGGATATCGGGATAAAGCCCTCATAAACAAGGGCTTGCCCCACCCGAAAACGTGCTTAAAGCGGATTTTTCAAGGTTTTCCCGAGCAAAAACACTTCCGACGATTTATCCCGGCTTGCTTTCGGCTTTTTTTGCATCACGGTTTTGAATTCCTGCCGGAATCTTTCCACCAGTTGCTGATAGCCGGATCCGTTGAAACACTTGACCAGCAAGGCGCCGGACGGCTTCATGTGGTGTTGCGCAAAATCAATGGCCAGCTCGATAATGTCCTCTACCCGCGCCGCGTCCGCCACGGCAATGCCGGACAGATTGGGCGCCATGTCAGACAACACTAGATCCGCCTTGCGCCCCTGCAGCACTTCTTCCAGCTGCGTCAGCACGTCCTGCTCGCGGAAATCCCCTTGTATGAAATGCACGTCGGCGATCGGTTCCATTGGCAGCATATCGAGGCCGATGATGGTGCCGTTGATGCCGCCGCCGGCGGCCCCGGACAGCTTGTTGCGCACGTACTGCGACCAGCTGCCGGGCGTGGCGCCGAGGTCGACAATGATCTGGCCCGGCCGGATCAGCTTTTCATCCTCGTCGATCTCCTTCAGCTTGTAGACAGCGCGCGCGCGATAGCCCTCTTTCTGCGCGAGCTTCACGTATGGGTCGTTGATGTGGTCGTGCAGCCAGTTTTTGTTTAATTTGTTCTTTGCCATTCGCGTAGAATACTTGGTTTAATTCAATGGGAACGACTTCACCGGCGCCGCCGCGTGAACGCTTCCCGATTCCGGACCATCATGCTGAAAATCACACCGGCCGAACGCAGCGCGCTGCGCGCCGACGCCCACGCCCTCAATCCCGTCGTCATCATCGGCGAAGCCGGCCTGACGCCTGGCGTGCTCAAGGAAATCGACGGCAGCCTGGATGCGCATGGCCTGATCAAAATACGCGTCTTCGGCGATGACCGCGAAGCACGCCTCGCCATTTACGACACCATCTGCGACAAGCTGGATGCCGCGCCGATTCAGCACATCGGCAAGCTGCTGGTCGTCTACCGCCCCAAAAAGGAGATCGTCAAGGCGCGCAGCGAAACCCGCGGCAAGGGCATGCGTGAAGTGACTATCGTCAAGCCGAGCCCGAGCGGCACCAAAAAGCCGTCCGTGACGAAGGTCATGGTCAAAGGAAACGAGCGGGTCACCCAGGGCGGCTCCATCAAGCGAGCCAAGCCGCGGCAAAGCAGCGTCAAGAAATCCCGCCTCGGACGCTGAACGCTCAGCGGACCTTCAGCACCAGCGCCACACCCAGCAGGCTCTGCACGACATAGAACGCGGTGGAAATACCGTGCAGGATGCCGAAGTGTTTTTTCGCTTCCGCGAGCTGCGCAGCGTCAATGGATGCCGCTGCGTGCATCGCTTCGCGTAGCGTTGCCATATAGGGCTGCAGGCAAAAGTATCCGAGCAAGGTACAGATCGCCATACCGGCGATCAGGTAAAGCAGGGACCGCACGCCCCTGTCTTCGCCGCGGCGCGGCAGCAGCAACACGAATAACACAATCGCGCACGCCAGCGACAGCCAGGCGACCACGCGGAACAGGCCGCCGGCAATCGTGCCGGCCAGCGCGCGATCGACCAGCGTCGCAAACAGCGTCGGTGCGACCACAAAGCCCACCGTCCACAGCATGCCGACCCAGAAGGTCGCCATCAGAAGGCGCGCGCGCGGCAGCATGTCAGATGTACCGGACCTGCAGCACTTCGTACTCGCGCAGGCCGGCCGGCGCTTCCACCGCGACCACATCGCCTGCGTACTTGCCGATCATGGCACGCGCGATAGGCGACGTGATCGATACCTTGTTTTCTTTCAGGTCAGCTTCGTCGATGCCGACGATTTGATAGCTCACCTTCTCGCCCGACTCCAGGTCTTCCAGGTCTACCGTGGAGCCGAACACGATGCGGCCATCCGCATCCAGCGTCTTCGGATCGATGATTTGCGACGAACCCAGCTTGCCCTCGAGGTCAGCAATGCGACCTTCGATGAAGCTTTGCTTCTCCTTGGCGGCGTCGTATTCCGCGTTCTCGGACAGATCGCCCTGCGCCCGCGCTTCAGCGATCGCATTGATCACGGCTGGACGATCCTTGGTTTTCAGCCGGTGCAATTCTTCCTTCAGAAGATTCGCGCCGTGTGCGGTGATAGGTGTAGTCATGTTTTCTAACGATATAAGTGGAAAACCACAGAGGCCGCAGACGACACCGGTAACCGATGCCCTCTGTGACCTCTGTGGTTGTTTTTTAGACTGTGGGCTTAGTGTAAAGTTTTATGCAGGCCTTGTAAATCGTAGACGTGCAACTCGTCCAGATGGGCCATGCCTTCCACCGCCGCTTCCGCGCCGGCGATCGTCGTGTACGTCGTCACACGTGCCGCCAGTGCCGAGGTACGGATCGTGCGCGAATCGACGATCGCGCTACGCTTCTCTTCCACCGTATTGATGACCAGCGCGATCTCGTCATTCTTGATCATGTCGACGATGTGCGGACGCCCTTCTGCCACCTTGTTGACCGACTGCACTTCAATGCCGGCCGCAGCAATCGCCGCCGCCGTGCCCTTGGTTGCGACGACAGAGAAACCGATCCCGACCAAGTCTTTCGCAACCTGCACCGCGCGCGGTTTGTCGCTAGCTTTCACGCTCAGGAACACCTTGCCGGAACGCGGCAGCTTCACGCCGGCGCCGAGTTGCGACTTGACGAAAGCTTCGCCGAAGGTCTTGCCCACCCCCATCACTTCGCCGGTCGATTTCATCTCGGGACCGAGAATCGTGTCGACGCCGGGGAATTTGACGAACGGGAACACGGCTTCCTTCACGCTGAAGTATTCCGGCACCACTTCGTCCTTGATGCCCTGGCTGTCCAGCGACTGGCCAACCATGCAGCGCGCCGCGATCTTGGCCAGCTGCAGGCCGGTCGCCTTCGATACGTAAGGCACGGTGCGCGATGCGCGTGGATTGACTTCCAGCACAAAGACAACATCCTGTAACTTGCCGTCGACTTCCTGCTGCTGGATCGCAAACTGCACGTTCATCAAACCAACCACATTCAGGCCCTTGGCCATCAGGGAGGTCTGACGCTTCAATTCGGCGATCGTTTCCTGCGACAGCGAATACGGCGGCAGCGAACAGGCGGAGTCGCCCGAGTGCACGCCGGCCTGTTCGATGTGTTCCATCACGCCGCCGATGAAGGTGCGCTTGCCGTCGGAAAGGCAATCGACGTCCACTTCGATCGCATCGTTCAGGAAGCGGTCGAGCAGCACCGGCGAATCGTTCGATACTTTCACCGCTTCGCGCATGTAGCGCTCGAGGTCGCGCTGCTCGTGCACGATTTCCATCGCGCGGCCGCCCAACACATACGACGGACGCACCACCAGCGGGTAACCGATTTCCTGCGCCAGTTGCAAGGCATCTTCTTCGGTGCGCGCAGTGCGGTTTGGCGGCTGGCGCAGCTTCAGTTCGTGCAGCATTTTCTGGAAACGCTCGCGGTCTTCCGCGGCGTCGATCATGTCCGGCGAGGTGCCGACGATCGGCACGCCGTTGGCTTCCAGATCGAGCGCCAGCTTCAGCGGCGTCTGGCCGCCGTACTGCACGATCACACCGTGCGGCTTTTCCTTGTCGACGATTTCCAGCACATCTTCCAGCGTCAGCGGCTCGAAGTACAGGCGATCGGAAGTGTCGTAGTCGGTCGACACGGTTTCCGGATTGCAGTTGACCATGATGGTTTCATAGCCGTCTTCGCGCATCGCCAGCGCGGCATGCACGCAGCAATAGTCGAACTCGATGCCCTGGCCGATGCGGTTCGGACCGCCGCCCAGCACCATGATCTTTTTCTTACCGGTCGGATTCGATTCGCACTCTTCGTCGTAGGTCGAATACATGTAGGCGGTGTTGGTCGCGAACTCGCCGGCGCAGGTGTCGACGCGTTTATAGACTGGACGGATGTTCAGCGCGCGGCGCTTCTCGCGCACGTCCTTGTCGCTCGTCTTCAGCAGCTTGGCCAGACGGCGATCGGCGAAGCCTTTCTGCTTCAGCTTGAACAGCGTGTCGCGGTCGAGCGCAGACAGCGATTGCGTTTCCAGCCACAGTTCGATGTCGACGATTTCCTTGATCTGCGCGAGGAACCAAGGATCGATGTGCGTCAGGTTGTGCACTTCTTCCAGCGAGAAGCCTTGCGCGAAGGCGTCGCCGACGTACCAGATGCGTTCCGGTCCCGGCTCGCCCAGTTCTTCCTCGATCGTTTCGCGGTCGGTCGTCTTTTCGTTCATGCCGTCGACACCGACTTCCAGGCCGCGCAGTGCTTTCTGGAAGGATTCCTGGAAGGTGCGGCCGATTGCCATCACCTCGCCCACCGATTTCATCTGCGTGGTCAGGTGACTGTCGGCCTGCGGGAATTTCTCAAAGGCGAAGCGCGGGATCTTGGTGACGACGTAATCGATCGACGGTTCGAACGAGGCCGGCGTTGCGCCGCCGGTGATTTCGTTGCGCAACTCGTCCAGCGTGAAGCCGACCGCCAGCTTGGCCGCGATCTTGGCGATCGGGAAGCCGGTCGCCTTCGATGCCAGCGCAGACGAACGCGACACGCGCGGATTCATCTCGATGACGATCATGCGGCCATCGGCCGGATTGATCGAGAACTGCACGTTGGAGCCGCCGGTATCGACGCCGATCTCGCGCAGCACCGCGATCGATGCGTTACGCATGATCTGGTATTCCTTGTCGGTCAGCGTCTGCGCTGGTGCGACGGTAATCGAGTCGCCGGTATGCACGCCCATCGGATCCAGGTTTTCGATCGAGCAGACGATGATGCAGTTGTCGGCGCGGTCGCGCACGACTTCCATCTCGAACTCTTTCCAGCCGATCAGCGATTCCTCGATCAGCAGTTCGGAGGTCGGCGACGCTTCCAGGCCGCGCTTGCAGATCGCTTCGAATTCTTCCGCGTTGTACGCGATGCCGCCGCCGGTGCCGCCCATCGTAAACGATGGACGGATGATGACCGGGAAGCCGAGCTCCTTCTGCACCGCCCACGATTCTTCCATCGTGTGCGAAACGCCGGAACGGGCGGAGCCGAGACCGATCTTGGTCATCGCATCCTTGAACTTGGAACGGTCTTCCGCCTTGTCGATCGCTTCCGGCGTGGCGCCGATCAGTTCGCACTTGTACTTGTCCAGCACGCCGTTGCGCCACAGATCCAGCGCGCAGTTCAGCGCAGTCTGGCCGCCCATGGTCGGCAGGATTGCGTCTGGACGTTCCTTGTCGATGATGCGCTCGACGGCTTGCCAGGTGATCGGCTCGATGTAGGTGACGTCCGCCATTTCCGGATCGGTCATGATCGTGGCCGGATTGCTGTTGACCAGGATGACGCGATAGCCTTCCTCGCGCAACGCCTTGCAGGCCTGTGCGCCGGAATAGTCGAATTCGCAGGCCTGACCGATCACGATCGGGCCGGCGCCAATAATCAGAATGCTTTTGATATCACTGCGCTTAGGCATTTTTGTGTTTCTCCATCATCGCCACGAAGCGATCAAACAAGGGGGCGACGTCATGCGGACCGGGCGAGGCTTCCGGGTGGCCCTGGAAGCAGAAGGCCGGCTTGTCGGTGCGTTCAAAACCCTGCAGCGAGCCGTCGAACAGCGACACGTGCGTGACGCGGCAGTTGGCCGGCAAAGTCGCCTGATCCACCGCAAAGCCGTGGTTCTGTGACGTGATCATCACACGCTTGCTGTCGAGGTCCTGTACCGGGTGATTCGCGCCGTGGTGGCCGAACTTCATCTTGATCGTCTTCGCTCCGGAAGCCAGCGCCATGATCTGGTGGCCCAGGCAGATGCCGAAAGTCGGGATGCCGCGCTCGATCAAGTCCTTGGTTGCCGCAATCGCATAATCGCAAGGCGCCGGATCGCCGGGACCGTTGGCGAGGAAGATGCCATCGGGATTCAAGGCCAAGGCTTCAGCGGCGGTCGATTGCGCCGGCAGCACGGTGACCTTGCAGCCACGTTCAGCCAGCATGCGCAGGATGTTGAACTTGACGCCGTAGTCGAAAGCGACCACATGGAACTTCGGCGATTTCTGCTCGCCGTAGCCCTGGCCGAGTTTCCACTCGGTCTGCGTCCATACGTACTTTTCCTTGGTCGATACGACTTTCGCCAGGTCGAGTCCGTTCAGGCCCGGGAAGGACTTTGCGAGTTCCAGCGCCTTTTCCGGCGTTGCGTCTTCGCCAGCCAGAATCGCGCCGTTCTGCGCACCCTTCTCGCGCAGGATGCGCGTCAGCTTGCGGGTGTCGATGCCGGCGATGCCGACGACGTTCTGCGACTTCAGGTAGTCGGACAGCGTTTGCGTCGAGCGGAAATTCGAGGTCAGGATCGGCAGATCCTTGATGATGAGACCGGCGGCGTGGATACGATTCGATTCGACGTCTTCGGCATTGACGCCGGTGTTGCCGATATGCGGATAGGTAAGCGTGACGATCTGGCTGTTGTAGCTGGGGTCGGTCAGGATTTCCTGATAACCGGTCATCGCCGTGTTGAACACGACTTCACCGATCGTATGGCCCGGCGCGCCGATCGAAAAACCCTTGAAAATGGACCCGTCTGCGAGCGCTAGGATGGCCGGAACGGTGTGGCCAGAAAAGAATGGCGGCAAGGGGTAACTCCTGATGTTGTTACCGCCGTTGCGCTGCACCAGTACGACCTTACGATACCCGCACAAAACGTGCGTTCCGCTCGAACGCAAGGGGCGTAATGGTCGTATTGGGACGATGGAAATGGGGGTATGCGCTACGGCGGATTAAAAATTGGCTAAACCGACGAATTATAGCGCAGAACAC
>DATMTZ010000311.1:0-18644 GCA_035563975.1 Oxalicibacterium sp.
GCCGCTGCACGCCAGCATGGCGAGCGGCAAGCCGATTCAATGGAATCGCGTGCACGACCTGCCGGACTTCGCTTTTTTCAATCACAGTATTCACATCGCGAAGGGCGTCGCCTGCATCGAATGCCATGGCCGCATCGACCAGATGCCGCTGACCGTGCGCAAGGCTTCGCTCGACATGCAGTGGTGCATAGGCTGTCATGCAAAGGCGAAGGAGCATGTGCGGCCGCTGGGCGAGGTATTCCGCATGTCCGACATGCGCAAGCTGTCGCCGCAAGATGTGGCAGAACTGAACCGTTTGTATCACCTGCAGGACAAGCGGCGCCTGACCGATTGCTCGACCTGCCACCGGTGATGCGATGAACGAGCGCGCGATCATTCCGATTCACCGGCACGACGATGCGCATCCTCATGCGCACCCTCATCCGCACCCAAACGCGCACGAACCCGACAGCGCCGAGCGGCGCCGCTTCCTGAAGATCATGGCCGCCTCGATGGCGCTGGCCGGCGCCGGTTGCAGCGGACCGCCGCAAGAAAAGATCGTGCCCTACGTGGACATGCCGGAGCGCCTGGTGCCGGGCCTGCCGCTTTTTTACGCAAGCGCCTTCGTCAACGGCGGCTATGCGCAAGGCGTACTGGTTGAAAGCAATATGGGCCGGCCCACCAAGATCGAAGGCAATCCGCAGCATCCGGCCAGCCTCGGCGCAACCGATATCTTTGCGCAGGCGTCCATCCTGCAGCTGTGGGACCCGGACCGTTCGAAGACCGTGTATGGCGCTGGACGGCTGTCGACCTGGCCGGCGTTCGAAGACGCGCTGCGTGCGCCGCGCGCCAGGTGGATGGAAAACGGCGGCGCAGGATTGCGCATCCTGACGGGCGCGGTGACGTCGCCGACATTCGCCGCGCAATGGCAGAAGCTGCAGGCGCAGTACCCGCATGCGCGCTGGCATCGATATGAAGCGCTGCACGATGACCGTGCGCTGGACGCGGCCAGGCTCGCCTTCGGCCGGCCGGTCGATACCTTGCTGCATCTGGATCGCGCGGCCGTCGTGCTGTCGCTCGATGCGGAATTGTTTGCCGGTGCACCGGCCAGCGTGCGGCAGGCGCAGGATTTTTTTGCCGGCCGCCGCGCCAACGCCGCGGAGTTCGGCACGCGCCGACTGTATGCGGTGTCGGCAACGCCCAGTTTGACCAGTGCGATTGCGGACGAGCAGCTGGTGCTGCCGCCGCAAGAGATCGAGCGGCTGGCATGGCGGCTCGCCGCACGCCTCGGCATGGCGGATATGGCACATGCGAACTCCGGCATACCGAACGACCTCAGCGCCAAATGGGAAAGCGCATTGGCTGCCGCGCTCAGCCGGCAGCGCGGCAGCGCGCTGATCGTCGCGGGCGGCAGCATCAGCGTGCAGACGCGCGCCCTGGTGCATGCGATGAATGCGCATCTCGGCAGCCAGGGAAAAACAGTCAGCTACATTGCGCCGGTCGAAATCGATCCGCGCAATCACCGCGATTCGATTGCGGCATTGAGCGCCGACATGCGGGATGGCAAAGTCGACGGGCTGTTCATCCTCGGCGGCAATCCGGCCTATGACGCGCCGGCCGATACGGACTTTGCGGCGGCGCTGCGCGCGTTGCCGTTCTCGGCGCACCTGGGCCTGTATCGCGACGAGACTGCGCGGCTCGCCGCCTGGCACCTGCCGCAGACGCACAACTACGAACAGTGGAGCGATGCGCGCGCATTCGATGGCACGGCGAGCATTGTGCAGCCATTGATTGCGCCCTTGTACCAGGGGCGCTCGATGCACGAGGTGCTGGCGCTGCTGATGCCGGACGGCGAGCGCAACGGCCACCTGCTGGTGCAGCAGACCTGGCGCCGGCATCGCGCAGCGCAGGCGGACTTCGACGGCTTCTGGCAGCAGGCGCTGATGCAGGGCGTGGTGCCGGACAGCGCCTACCACGAGATCGATCCCGGCACGCCGCGCTTGGCGTCGCCGCCGGAACTCGCTGCCTTGCCGCCCGGCGCGCTGAGCTTGCTGCTGCTTCCCGATGCGTCGCTTGCCGACGGCGCCTTCGCCAACAACAGCTGGCTGCAGGAATTGCCGCGTCCGTTCAGCAAGCTGGTGTGGGACAACGCCGCGCTGCTGAGCGCGCATACTGCGCAAGCTTTCGGCCTGGAGAACGGCGATGTGGTGCGCATCCGTCTCGATGACAGGGCCGTGGAGGCGCCGGTCTGGATCGCCGACGATCATGCGGACAATGTGGTCGCGCTGCCCCTTGGCTATGGCCGGCGCGCGGCAGGCAAGGTCGGCAACGGCGTTGGCTTCGATGCCTATCCGCTGAGGACGGCGGCAAGTGCGAACGGCATCGTCGCGGTGCAGCTCGAGAAAACCGGCAAGCGCCACACGCTGGTCGTGCGGCAGCCGTACATGGGTACCGAAGGGCGCGACATCGTGCGCACGATGTCGGTTGCGCAGTACCGCCGCAATCCGCGCGGCGACCATGCGCCGGAACCGGCAGCGGACGAGACGCTGTACCCGCAATTCCGCTATGACGATTACAAGTGGGGCATGGCGATCGACCTGAACGCCTGCATCGGCTGCAACGCCTGCACGATTGCCTGCCAGGCGGAGAACAACATCCCGGTGGTCGGCAAGGAAGAGGTTGCGCGCGGCCGCGAGATGCACTGGATACGCGTCGACCGCTATCGCGTACCGGTCGACGGCGACCGGAAGAAGGGCAAGCGCACCGTGTTCCAGCCGGTGCCGTGCATGCATTGCGAAAATGCGCCCTGCGAAGAGGTGTGTCCGGTCGGCGCCACCGTGCACGACAGCGAGGGTTTGAACGTGCAGGTGTACAACCGCTGCGTCGGCACGCGCTTCTGTTCGAACAACTGTCCGTACAAGGTGCGGCGTTTCAATTTCCTGCAGTACAGCGACGACAAGGTCACCACGCTGATCGCGCAGAAGAATCCGGACGTGACGGTGCGGCGGCGCGGCGTGATGGAGAAATGCAGCTCCTGCCTGCAGCGCATCACGCGCGCGCGCATCGCGGCGGAGAAGGAGCAGCGCCGTGTCCGAGACGGCGAGGTGGTGACCGCCTGCGAAGCGGTGTGCCCGACCAGGGCGATCGTGTTCGGCGATCTCAACGATGCGGCCAGCCGTGTCAATCGCGCCAAAGCATCGCCGCTGGATTATCACCTGCTGGCGGAACTGAACACGAGGCCGCGCACCAGTTACGCCGCGCGCGTGGTCAACGACGATCCGGAACTGGCATGAGCACGCTCGAGCAAGGCGCGTCGCATCAGCCGCCGCATCGTCCACCGGTCTCCGCTGATACCGGCATCCTGCGCGCTGGATGGACTTATGCCAGCGTGTCGGACAAGATCGCCGACCAGGTGCTGGACAACCCGCCGCGCTGGACCTGGATGACGGCCTTCCTGCTGAGCTTCGCCGGCGTGCTGGTGTTTTTTGGCGCCACCGCCTGGCTGTTCATCAAGGGTGTCGGCATCTGGGGTGTCAACATTCCCGTGGCATGGGGATTCGCGATCGGCAATTTCGTGTGGTGGATCGGCATTGGCCATGCCGGCACCTTCATTTCCGCGGTGCTGTTGCTGCTGCGGCAGAAATGGCGCACCTCGATCAACCGCTTTGCGGAGGCGATGACGCTGTTTGCCGCCGGTATCGCCGGCATCTTTCCTGTGCTGCACCTGGGGCGGCCGTGGTTCTTCTACTGGCTGGTGCCGTATCCGGACGTGATGAACGTATGGCCGCAATGGCGCAGCCCGCTGGTGTGGGATTTCTTTGCGATCAGCACCTATCTGCTGGTGTCGCTGCTGTTCTGGTACGTCGGCCTGATCCCTGATCTGGCGACCTTGCGCGACCGCGCGCTGATGACCGGGCGGCATCGCTTCAAGCAGTATGCATACGGCTTGCTGGCGCTTGGCTGGCGCGGGGAGGCGCGGCACTGGGCGCGCTATGAAACGGCGTATCTGTTGCTGGCCGGTCTGGCAACGCCGCTGGTAGTGTCGGTGCACACCATCGTGTCGCTCGATTTCGCGATCGGGAACACGCCCGGTTATCACTCGACGATCTTTCCGCCTTACTTTGTCGCCGGCGCCTTGTTCTCCGGTTTTGCGATGGTGCTGACGCTGGCAATCCCGTTGCGTCATTTTTTCAAGCTGCAGGACTTCATCACGCAACGTCATCTGGCGAACGCGGCCAAGGTGCTGCTGGCGACCAGCTGGCTGGTGATCTACGGCTATGCGTCGGAAATCTTCACCGCCTTCTACAGCGGCGACCAGTTCGAGCAGTACATGACGATCAACCGCTGGATAGGGCCCTATGCGCCGGTCTACTGGTCCATGCTTGCCTGTAACGTGCTGGTGCCGCAGCTGCTTTGGTGGCGTGGCGTGCGGCATCGCGTCTGGCTGCTGTTCGTGATCAGCCTGATCGTCAATCTCGGCATGTGGATGGAGCGCTTCCTGATCGTGGTGTCCAGTCTGCATCGCGATTTCCTGCCGTCGTCGTGGGGCATGTTTATTCCGACCGCATGGGACTGGACCTTCCTGCTCGGCTCGATCGCCTTGTTCGTCTGGCTGTTCCTGCTGTTCGTGCGCTTCCTGCCGGCGATCTCGATCACCGAGATGCGCAAGCTGGTGCGCGAAACCTCGCAGCAAGCGAAGGAGGGCGCATGAGCTGTCCCCTGTATGGCTTGCTGGCGGAATTTGCCACCGCGGACGATCTGCTTGCCGCGGTGCGCCGCGCGCGCGATGCCGGCTTTGTGGTGGAAGCCTATACGCCGTTCGCGGTCGACGGCCTGCCGGAAGCGATCGGCTTTCCGCGCAACCGCGTGCCCTTCGTCACGCTGATCGGCGGCATCGTCGGTGGCGCCGGCGGCTATTTCCTGCAGTGGTATTCGGCGGTGGTCGATTATCCGCTGAACATCGGCGGCCGGCCCTTGCATAGCTGGCCGTCCTTCATTCCGGTGACCTTCGAGATGACGATCCTCGGTGCGGCACTGGCGGCGGTGTTTGGCATGCTGATGATGAACGGCTTGCCGCGTCTGCGCCATCCGCTGTTCGACGTGCCGGATTTCGACCTGGTGTCGCGCAATCGCTTCTTCCTGTGCCTGCGCGCAAACCGCACGTTCGACCGCGACAAGGCTGATGCACTGATGCGCGAACTGCCGGCGATCAGGCAATGCGAGGTGGCGGCATGAAGCGCGCATGCTGTTTCGCGTGCGCGCTGGCGTTGCTCGCGCTGGCCGGCTGCGAAAAGGCGAAACAGGACATGTACGACCAGCCGCGCTACAAGCCGTTTGCCAAGTCCGAACTGTTTCCGGACGAGAGTTCAGCGCGTACGCCGCCGCCAGGCACGATGCCGCGCGCAAGCGGCGGCGTGGCCGATGCGTCGGCCGGGCGTCTCGGCGCGAGCGGCATGCAGCAGGACGTGGCGGCGGAACGTGCACAGCGCATGCCGTATCCGATCACGCAACAGCTGCTGCAGCGCGGCCAGCAGCGCTACGAAATCTATTGCATGCCGTGTCACAGCCCGGCCGGCGACGGCGACGGGCTGGTGGTGCGGCGCGGTTTTCCGGCGCCGCCCTCATATCACATCGAACGCCTGCGGCAGGCGCCGGACCGGCACATCTACGACGTGATCACGAACGGCTACGGCATCATGTATCCGTACGCGGATCGCGTCGCGCCGCCGGACCGCTGGGCGATCGTCGCCTATATCCGCGCGCTGCAGTTGAGCCAGCATGCGCCGGTGGCGCAGCTGACGCCGGCGATGCGCGCGCACCTGCCCGCAACGGGGGCTGTGCGATGAAACGGCAGCACATTGCATTCGCCGCGCTGCTCGTCGGCGTCGCCGCTTGCCTGTTCGCATGGCGCGTCGACGCGGCCGCCTTGCTGGCCGCCTATCTCGCCGCGTGGTGGTTCTGCATCGGCCTGCTGCTCGGCGGCCTGGCCAATGTGTGGCTGCACAACCTGACCGGCGGCGAGTGGGGCGAAGCGATACGCGCGCCGCTGCTGCGCAATGCGCGCTGGATGTGGCTTGCGACGCTGCTGTTCCTGCCGATCGCGTTTGGCGTCTCGCATCTGTATCCATGGGCGCAAGTGGAGGGCGCAGCGCATTTGCGGCAGGCCTTGTCGGCGCCGGGATTCAAGAGCACGTGGCTGCAGCCGGGCTTCTTTCTGGTACGCAGTGCGGTTTATCTGCTGATCTGGTGCGCGCTCGCCGGTTTCAGCATGCAGCCCTCCTTGCAGCGCGCGCGCCTGTTTTCCGCTTTCGCGCTGATCGTCTACGGCTTCACGGTCAGCCTGGCCGCGGTCGACTGGATCATGTCGCTGATGCCGCTGTGGTATTCAAGCGCATTCGGCCTGCTGGCCGGCACCGCGCAAATGCTGGCCGCGATGGCCCTGGCGATCGTATACGCAATTCGCGGCGGTGCGCCGCCGTCGACGCTGCGCGACCTTGGCAACCTGTTGCTGATGTACGTGATGACCTGGGCCTATCTCGCCTTTGTGCAATTCCTGATCATCTGGGCGGAAAACCTGCCGCATGAAATCGGCTGGTACCTGGTGCGCGTGCGCGACGGCTGGCTGGGCCTGGCCTGGGCGCTGGCGCTGCTGCTGTTCTTCGTGCCGCAGCTGGTGCTGCTGTCGCGCCGCGCGAAGGAGACGCCGTCCGTGCTGGGCGCTCTGGCGCTGGGCGTGCTGGCGATGTCGATGTTTTATACGTGGTGGCTGATCCTGCCGTCGGTGTCCGCCGTTTCGCACAGTTGGCTGTGGCTGGCGCCGCTGCCGCTTGTCGCGTTGGGCGCGCTCGCGTGGCTGCTCCATCGGCGCCAAGCGATACCCGTCGAGGACGATCGCCGGCACGCGGGAGAGCGTCATGTCTGAAACCCGCAACGATAGCGTCCACGTACGCGCCATTGTCTGGGTCGGCGCGCTGCTCGTGCTGACGATCGCGCTGGCCGGCGCCGCCGCATACTGGATATGGACCCGGGAATTGCCGCCGCCCCTGCGCGATGCGCCGAACACGCGCCTGGATTTTCATGCGGATGCCCCCTTGCTAGACAGCGCGCCGCAACCAAATCGTGCCGCCTACGATGCGGAAAAACAGCATCTGCTGAACAGCTGGCAGTGGCTGGACCGGCAAGCGGGCGTAGCCCGCATTCCGATTGCGCAGGCGATGCAATTGATGGCGCAGTCCGGTAACGCGAAGAAGGCGCAAGACGGGAGAAAGCGATGATGCCGCGCTTGCGCTTGTCGTTGTTACTTTTGCTGCTGGCCTGCGGACTGGCCCATGCGCAGGCGCGCAGCGTGCCACCTCCGCCGCAAACCGCGTTCGAGCAGCGTCTCGGCGCGCAGCTGCCGCTGCAGACGAACTTCATCGACGACGACGGCAAGCCGGTGCGGCTCGGCAGTTTTTTCGGCGCGCAACCGGTGGTGATGGTGTTCGGCTACTACCGTTGTCCCAACCTGTGCAGCACGGTGATGGAAGGCGTGCTGCAAACGCTGGCCGCGCTCGACTTGCCGCCGGACCGTTACCGGCTGGTCGCGATCAGCATCGATCCGTCGGAAACGGCGGCGCAAGCCGCGGCAAAGAAAAAGGCCTACCACTCGCTGCTCGGCAGGGCCGACATGCACCTGCTGACCGGCAGCGCGGCGGCGACGCATGAACTGGCATCGGTCGCCGGCTTCCACTATGCGTTCGACAAGGCGAGCGGACAGTACGCGCACCCGTCCGGCTTCCTGATCGCGACGCCGGGCGGCGCGATCGCGCGCTATTTTCTCGGCGTGCGCTTCAATCAGCAAGAGGTCGCCCAGGCATTGCGGCAGGCCGCCGCCGGCCATGTCGGCTCGCTGGCCGAACGCCTGCTGCTGTTGTGCGCGCATTTCGATCCGACCACCGGCAAGTACAGCCTGGTGGTGATGGACGTGATTCGCTTGCTATGCCTTGCGATGGTGGCGGCGCTGCTCGGCTGGATGCTGTTGCGGCGCAAGAGAAGAGGGAGCGTGCAATGAGCGACCACTTCCACGTGCTGCTGGCCAATGCATCGAGCGCGGCCGACCGTTTCGACTGGCTGATGCTGGCGCTGCTGCTGATCACCGGCACGATGGCGGTGGTGCTGGCCGGCCTGATCATTTTCTTCTCGGTTCGCTATCGCAAAGGTTCAGGCGCGGACCGCAGCAACCCGCCGTCCGGCGCGCGCGGACTGGAGGCGGCGTGGACCATTTTGCCGCTGCTGATGTTCATCGGCATTTTCACCTGGGCAGCCTTCGATTACGCGCAGCTGTATCGCGCGCCGGGCGACGCGCTGCCGGTCTTCGTCGTCGCCAAGCAATGGATGTGGAAGGTGCAGCATCCGAACGGCCGGCGCGAGATCGACGAACTGCACGTGCCGCTGGGCGAGCCGGTGAAGCTGGTGATGACCTCGCAGGACGTGATCCACAGCTTTTTCATTCCGGCCTTTCGCGTCAAGCAGGACGTGGTGCCGGGCCGTTACACCTCGCTGTGGTTCAAGGCGACCAAGGCAGGCACCTATCACCTGTTCTGCGCCGAATACTGCGGCACCGACCACGCCGGCATGCGCGGGCGCGTGATCGTGATGCCGCCGGACGAATACGCGCGCTGGCTGCAACAGGGCAATACCGGATCAGGCATCGCTGCGCGCGGCTTCGCGCTGTTCCGCAAGCATGGCTGCAGCGGCTGCCACAGTGCCGGTTCTTCGGTGCATGCACCGGACCTGAACGGGCTGCTCGGCCGCACCGTGCATCTGCAGGATGGGCGCTCACTGGTGGCTGACGAAGGCTACGTGCGCGATTCCATCCTGTTGCCGAAGAAGGACGTCGTGGCCGGCTACGCGCCCATCATGCCGTCCTTCGCAGGGCAGGTCAGCGAGGAAGACATTCTTGCTCTCATCGAATATATCCGCCAGACAGGAACAGATCATGCCGATCGCCAGCAACCCTGAACAGAACCGGGCCAACGCGCCGCGCACCGATGAACCGGTCGCATCGAGCGGGCCGGAAAATTATTTCAGCCGCGACTTCTCGCTGAAGTCCTGGCTTACCACGCACGACCACAAGCGCATCGCCTTGCTGTACATGGCATCGATCATCGCCTTCTTCTTCATCGGCGGTGCGGCGGCGACCGTGATCCGGCTGGAGCTGGCCACGCCGCAAGGCGACCTCGTCACGGCGGACACCTACAACAAGCTGTTCACCGCGCACGGCGTGATCATGGTGTGGATGTTCCTGATTCCGTCGATTCCTTCGGTGCTCGGCAACTTCCTGATGCCGATGATGATCGGCGCGCGCGACCTGGCCTTTCCGCGCCTGAATCTGGCCAGCTGGTACGTGTACATGACCGGCGGCATCTTCACGCTGCTGGCGCTGGTGCTGGGCGGCGTCGACACCGGCTGGACCTTCTATACGCCGTTCTCGACCATGTTCTCGAACACCAACGTGATCATGGTGATGGTCGGCGTCTTTATCGTCGGCGTGTCGTCGATCATGACGGGGCTGAACTTCATCGTCACCGTGCACACGATGCGCGCGCCCGGCATGACGTGGTTCCGCCTGCCGCTGTTCGTGTGGGCCAATTACGCGACCAGCATCATCCTGGTGCTGGCGACGCCGGTGCTGGCGATGACGCTGGTGCTGGTCGCGATCGAGCGTCTGCTGCAGGTCGGCATCTTCGATCCCGCGCTGGGCGGCGATCCGCTGCTGTTCCAGCACCTGTTCTGGTTCTATTCGCATCCGGCGGTCTACATCATGGTGCTGCCGGCGATGGGCGTGGTCAGCGAGATCATTCCCTGCTTTGCACGCAAGCGCGTGTTCGGCTACCGCTTCATGGCCTATGCGATTCTCGGCATCGCGATCATCGGCTTCCTGGTGTGGGGACATCACATGTTCGTCAGCGGACAGTCGGTGTATGCCGGCATGGTCTTTTCGCTGCTGAGTTTCCTGGTTGCGATTCCGTCGGCGATCAAGGTCTTCAACTGGACCGCGACGCTGTACAAGGGCTCGATCACGTTTTCCGCGCCGATGCTGTATGCGCTCGGCTTCGTCGGCCTTTTCACCATCGGCGGGCTGACCGGATTGTTCCTCGCATCGCTCGCGCTGGACGTGCACCTGACCGATACCTATTTCGTCGTCGCGCACTTCCACTACATCATGGTCGGCGGCGCGGTGATGGCGTATCTCGGCGGCATTCACTTCTGGTGGCCCAAGATCACCGGCCGCCTGTATCCGGAAATCTGGGGGCGCGTGGCGGCCGTGATGATCTTTTTCGGCTTCAACCTGACCTTCTTCCCGCAATACCTGCTCGGCTACGAAGGCATGCCGCGCCGCTATCACACCTATCCGCCGGAATTCCAGCTGCTGAACATCCTGTCGTCGGCCGGCGCCTCGATCCTTGCGATCGGCTACCTTCTGCCGATGTTCTATCTCGCCTGGTCGCTGTTCTATGGCAAGCGCGCCGGCGCCAATCCATGGCAGGCAACCGGGCTCGAATGGCAGACGCCATCGCCGCCGCCGAAAGACAATTTTCCGGAACCGCCGGTCGTGACGGAAGAGCCGTATGCGTATACCGAAAAATACGCACCGCAGATCACCGGCGGGTTGCGATGAATACGAGAGCGTCAGTGCAGCTGGCGTCCCAGTTCGACGACGTCGCGCAGCAGCGCGAAGCGGCGACCTTTGGCATGTGGATCTTCCTGGCGACCGAACTGATGTTCTTCGGTCCGCTGTTCTTCGGCTATCTCTATGGACGTACGCACTTCGGCGAAGCCTTCGGCGCGGCCAGCCGGCACACCGACATCACGCTGGGAACGATCAACACCGCGGTGCTGCTGACCAGCAGTGCGACGATGGCGACCGCGGCGATGGTGCGCCGGCTCGGCAATGCGCGCCTGACGATGTTCCTGTTGCTGGTTACTGGCGCGCTCGGCACGGTGTTTCTGCTGCTGAAGGGAATCGAGTACCGGCATGAATGGCAGGAGCATCTGTTTCCCGGCCCGCATTTCTCGTTCGATGAGCCGCATGCCGGCGGTGCCGAAATTTTCTTCTTCCTGTATTTCCTGTTGACCGGCTTGCATGCGCTGCACCTGATTGTCGGCATCACGCTGACGGTTTTCTTTGCGTTGTGCCTGCGACGTGGAAAGCTCACGTTCGCGAACGAAGAAAGAATCGAGATCGTCGCGCTGTACTGGCATTTCGTCGACGTGGTGTGGATTTTCCTGTACCCGATGCTGTACCTGATCGAGCGCGCCGGAGGTTGATATGCATGACTACAAGCGTCAACTGCTGATCTGGGCCTCCCTGATGCTGCTGCTCGCCGCCACCTTCAGCAGCGCCTGGCTGGAACTCGGCTTCTGGAACACCTTCATCAACTTCGCGATCGCCGCGTTGAAGGCGGCGCTGGTCGTATTCTTCTTCATGCATTTGCGACGGAGCAGCAGATCGATCCGGGTGGCCGCCTTCGTCGCGCTGTTCATGATCGGGCTGCTGTTTATCGTCAGCGGCAGCGACTATGTCACTCGTCATGTGGACGGCGCGCCGTGGCAGGCGCCGCAGCAGCTGTCGTCGATCGACAGGGCGCACCGGTGACGGTGTGCAACAGCATCATGGAAAGACCATAAATACACAGCATGTGCGCCTGAATTTTTTGTGCGCGAAAGAGTCGTAAAAAACATGCTGCCCTTGCTGGCGGCGAGTCGCCAGACATCATCAAGGAGCGCATCATGCTGAAGGAAGATCATCCCGAAACTGCCACCTTCAAGGAATACGACAACCCGGCCGGCGGCTGGGGATCGGTCAAGGCGCTCGGTTCCATTCTGACCGAAGAACATGTGATGCTGTACGGTCCGCGCGTGCTGATGAAGCAGAACAAGCCCGACGGCTATGCCTGCGTCAGCTGCTCGTGGGCCAAGCCGGCCGATCCGCATGCCTTCGAATTCTGCGAGAACGGCGCGAAGGCGACTGCGTGGGAAATCACCGGCAAGCGCGTCGATCCCGCTTTTTTTGACGAACACACGGTGACCGAACTGGAGGGATGGAATGCCTTGCAGCTCGAGTCACTGGGCCGGCTGACCGAGCCGATGCGCTACGACGCTGCAACCGATAAATATGTGCCGGTGTCCTGGCAGCAGGCTTTCGACGACATCGGCGCCCAACTGCGGGCGATGCATCCGGAGTCGGTGGTGTTCTACACTTCCGGCCGCGCCTCGCTGGAAACCTCCTACATGTACCAGCTGATGGCGCGCATGTACGGCAACAACAACCTGCCGGACAGTTCCAACATGTGCCACGAGTCGACCTCGGTCGCGCTGCCGAAGACGATCGGCGTCGGCGTCGGCACCGTGACGCTGGACGATTTCGAGAAGGCGGACTGCCTGCTGTTCTTCGGCCATAACACCGGCACCAACGCGCCGCGCATGCTGCATCCGCTGCAGGAGGCGCGCAAGCGCGGCATACCGATCATTACCTTCAATCCGATTCGCGAGCGCGGACTGGTCGAGTTCGTCAATCCCCAATCGCCGACCGAGATGCTGACACCCGGCAGCACGCAGATCAGCACGCAATACGTGCAATTGAAGATCGGCGGCGATTCGGCCGCGGTGATGGGCATGCTGAAATGGATCATCGAGGCAGACGATGCCGCGCAGCGCGCAGGGCAGCCGCGCGTGGTCGATGCACAATTCATCGCCGAGCACACGACCGGCTTCGAAGACCTCGCCGCTGCAGCGCGTGCCGCAGACTGGAACGAGATCGAACGCATTTCGGGCGTTCCGCGTGCCGAGCTGGAGCAGGCGGCGCAAACCTATGTGCAGGCGAAGGCGGCGATGCTGCTGTACGGCATGGGCGTCACGCAGCACCGCGAAGGCGTGCGCAATATCCACATGCTGACCAACCTGCTGCTGTTGCGCGGCAATATGGGCAAGCCGGGCGCCGGCATCTGCCCGATTCGCGGCCACTCCAATGTGCAGGGTCAGCGCACCGTCGGCATCACCGAAAAGCCGGACAAGGTCCCGAACGACAAGCTGAAGGCGATGTACGGATTCGAGCCGCCGATAAAAAAAGGCTTGAATACCGTCGAGGCATGCGAGCAGATCCTGCAGGGCAATATCTCCGCATTTATCATGCTGGGCGGGAATTTCGTGCGCGCGATCCCCGATCACACGCAGATGGATCCGGCGTGGCGGCAGATCCCGCTGACCGTGCAAATCGTCACCAAGCTGAACCACAGCGCGATCGTGCACGGCAGAAAGTCGTATCTGCTGCCGTGCCGCGGCCGCATTGAAATCGACGAGCAGGCGAGCGGCCATCAGTCGGTGTCAGTGGAAGACAGCACCGGCTGCATGCACGGTTCGCGCGGCGTGGCGGAACCGGCGGCGGACACGCTGTTGTCGGAGCCGGCGATCGTGGCCGAGCTCGCCAAACGCATCGTGCCTTCGACCGTCAAGGTGAACTGGGACGAGTGGGTCGGCGATTATTCGAAAATCCGCGATGCGATTGCGGAAACCTATCCGGACATCTTCCACGACTTCAATGCGCGCATGTGGACGCCGGGAGGCTTTCCGCGTCCGCTCGGCGCGCGTCAGCGCAAATGGAATACCGAGAACGGCAAGGCCAACTTCATCGCGCCGGACAGCCTGGAAGAAGATCCGGACCTCCCGGTGTGCGGCCCGGACATCCTGCGTCTGATGACGACGCGCGGCGACAGCCAGTTCAACACCACGGTCTACGGGCTGGACGACCGCTTCCGCAATGTGTTCGGCACGCGTCATGTGCTGCTGATGAATGCGCAGGACATGGCGCGGCTCGGACTGGGCGAGGGTGCTTTCGTGACGGCAGTGACCGATAGCCGCGATGGCGTGCAACGCAGCGTCGGTCATCTGCGCGTGCAGCCCTTCGACATTCCGGCGGGTTGCGTGCTCGGCTATTTTCCCGAGCTGAATCCGCTGGTACCGCTGTCGCACTACGCGAAGGAAAGCAAGGTCCCGGCCGGGAAATCGGTGCCGATCCGGCTAGTGCCGGAAGCAGGCTGAACCTCGGGTTACGCCACCTCGCGCAGCATGCGCACCGCGTTCGTCACGACCGCCGAGGCATTGCGGCGGTCATGCACGACATCCAGCCAGGCACGCGGCGAGTCGCCAGTGAGACGTTTGTAGATCACACCGCTCTCGTGGGATCTTCTGCATGCATTCAGGCACCAGTGCGACGCCGAGTCCGCCCGCCACCAGGCTGATGATGGATGCCATCAGCGGCGCCTCCTATTCAACAGGCGGCACGAAGCCGGCGCGTACGCATGCTTGCAGAATGCATGGATCCAGCGTGACGCGTTCGGCCGGCGGCAGCTTGTGGTCGCACGCCGGCTGCCCGGGCGTGGTCGCCTTCATCGCGCTCGCGTTCGCGCTGTGCGGCGGCCTGTGCATCTGCTTGCGCTTGCGTCGGATGCAGCGGGCAGCGGCCTTTGCCGCAGCGGACGCACATCGCCTCTTTAGAAAAGCCGAAACCCTTCTGTATCCGTCCGCATCGCTGTCGGACGTTTTTCCCTACTTGAACCGTTGAGAGATTTAAAAGACTAACTCTACGTTTCGACGCGTGTTTTTTCCGAGCATCCTTACAGCGAAAGCAATCCATGGCGGGAGACAGAAGATTGCCTGTCGGCGCAGAAGTATTGCCGAACGGCGGTGTGCATTTCAGAGTGTGGGCACCGCAGGCGAAACAGCTCACGCTGGCATGGCGGCCCGGCGGCGCTTCCGGTCAGGATGCGGACGGGGCGCCGATGATGCCGGAAGACAATGGCTATTGGTCGTGTTTACTGGCCGAGGCCGGCGCAGGAACCGATTACGGTTTTCGCGTCGATGGCGGCGACCACATCTATCCCGATCCCGCTTCCCGCTACCAGCCGGCCGGCCCGCACGCATGGTCGCGCGTGGTCGATCCGCAAGCCTTTACGTGGACTGATCATGCGTGGCGCGGCATCGGCAAGGCGAACCGCGTGATCTATGAAATGCACGTCGGCACCTTCACGCCGCAAGGCAGCTTTGCCGCCGCCGCCGAGCAACTGCCGGAGCTGGCAGCGCTCGGCATCACGATCGTCGAGCTGATGCCGGTGGCGGAATTCGACGGCGCCTTCGGCTGGGGGTACGACGGCGTCGCGCTGTATGCGCCGTATCACTACTACGGCAGCCCCGACGACCTGCGCCGCTTTGTCGATCGCGCGCACGCGGTCGGCATCGGCGTGATCCTCGATGTCGTCTACAACCACTGCGGCCTGAGCGGATGCTATCTGCCGCACTATGCGCGCGACTATTTCACCGACCGCTACAAATGCGAGTGGGGCGATGCGATCAATTTCGACGGTCCGAATGCGGGGCCGGTGCGTGAATACTTCACGGCCAACGCGGCGTACTGGATAGATGAGTTTCATATGGATGGCCTGCGTCTCGACGCCACGCAGCAAATTTTTGACAGTTCGCCAGAACATGTGCTGGCGGAGATCGTGCGCACGGTACGTCAGGCGGCGCGCGGCCGCGCTACCTATATCGTCGGCGAGAACGAGCCGCAGCATACGCAGCTGGTGCGCAGCGCGGAGCAGCGCGGCTATGGCATGGATGCCTTGTGGAACGACGACTTCCACCATTCGGCAATGGTGTCGCTGCGCGGTTATACGGATGCCTATTTCAGCGACTATAGCGGCGCGCCGCAGACATTCATTTCCGCCGCGAAGTACGGCTTTCTTTACCAGGGGCAGTGGTACCGCTGGCAAAAGCAACGCCGCGGCACGGCCGGGCTGGATCTTGCGCCCGACGCCTTCGTGCACTTTCTGCAAAACCACGACCAGATCGCGAACTCGGGCTTGGGCAAGCGCGTGCACCAGGTCAGCAGCCCAGGCGGATGCCGCGCGATGACGGCTTTGCTGCTGCTGGGACCGGCGACGCCTATGTTGTTCCAGGGGCAGGAGTTCGGCGCATCGACGCCATTCCTGTACTTCGCCGACCACAATGCCGAGCTGGCGCCGCTGGTGCACAAGGGGCGCAATGCTTTCCTGCACCAGTTTCCCTTTCTGGCCAATGCGGAGACACAGCCTTATCTGAGCGTGCCGCATGCGCGAGAAACCTTCCTGCGCTGCAAGCTCGATTTGTCGGAACGTTCCCTGGAACGTGACGGGCATCGCGAGGTCTACGAGCTTCACCGCGACCTGCTCGCCCTGCGCAGGAGCGACCCGGTATTTGCCCATCCCTACGATGGCGGCGTGGATGGCGCGGTATTGTCGGCGCACGCTTTCGTACTGCGTTTTTTTTCCGGGCAGGACGAGGAGGACAGACTCCTGATCGTCAACCTCGGTGAAGACCTTGCGCTGTCGCCGGTGCCTGAACCCTTGCTGGCGCCGCCGGCCGGCCGCGAATGGCAGCTGCACTGGTCCAGCGAGCACCCGCGTTACGGCGGCAGGGGCATCGCACAGATGACGACCGACGCGGGCTGGCGCGTGCCCGGCATGGCGGCCGTGGTGATGGTCGCCGCTGCCTCGCGCACGGACAAACAAAAGCGAAAGGAACAGGATGTTGGATAAGCCGATACGCAGCATGCCGTGGGCCGGTCAGCCGGCGTCGCACAACACTGTCCTGCTGACGCGTGAGTGGCTGGTGGCGAACGCATTGGGCGGTTATGCCTCCGGCACCGTGTCCGGCATCGTGACGCGCCGTTATCACGGCTTGCTGGTGGCGGCGCTGCCGGCGCCGCTCGGCCGCACGGTGATGCTCAGCCATGTGACCGAACTGGTGCACCTGCCGGAAGGCGTGATCGAGCTCGAACCGCTCGATCAGCATATGCAGGCATCCGCGCAAAGCCATCTGAGCGAGTTCCGTCTCGAGATGGGCTTGCCCGTCTGGCGCTACCAGATCGGCGATCTGGTGCTGGAAAAGAGCGTGTTGATGCCACATCAGCAGAATACCGTTCACCTTACTTACAAGCTGATCCAGAGCGCAACGCCGGTCTGCATCGAGCTGCGGCCGGCGATGCATTTCCGTCCGATCGAGGCGGCGGTCGACCAGGTCTTTGTCGAGGTGGAAGACTATTCGCTGATGGTCAACAACGATTGCTACGTGCTGCACGGCGGCGGCTTCCCGCAGCTCGCGATGAAGATGCTGGACACGCACGCCAGCTTTACCGTCAACAGCCGCCGCCGCAAGGACGTGCTGTTCCTGCTCGAGAAGGAACGCGGCTATCCATCGATCGGCGAGCACTGGAGTCCCGGTTATTTCACGCTGACGCTGGAGCCAGGTCAGCAGGCGACGCTGCTGGCGTCGACCGAAGCGGCGGACACGCTGGCTTCGCTGACGCCGGCGCAGGCGCGCACCGCTGAAGTGGCGCGCCGCCGGCATCTGCTCGACATCGCGGGACCGCAGACCCAGAGCGGCATGGCGGCCGAACTGGTGCTGGCCGCGGACCAGTTCATCATCACGCCGGCCGGGCGCGCCGAGGAAACCGCGCGCGAACGCGCGATCGGCCACGAAGTGAAAACCGTGATCGCCGGTTACCACTGGTTTACCGACTGGGGACGCGACACGATGATCAGCCTGGAGGGCCTGACGCTGATGACCGGCCGTCATGACGAAGCGCGCGCGATCCTGCGCACCTTCGCCAACTACGTGCGCGATGGCCTGATCCCGAACATGTTTCCGGAGCACGGCAAGACCGGTCTGTATCACACGGCCGATGCCACGCTATGGTTCTTTCATGCGCTGCATCGCTATCTGCAGGCGACCAACGATCGCGATACGCTGCGCACGATCCTTCCGAAGCTGAACGATATCGTCGAGCACCACTTGCGCGGCACACTGTTCAACATCGGCGTCGATCGGCAGGACGGCTTGCTGAAACAGGGCCAGGAAGGCTATCAGCTGACATGGATGGATGCCAAGGTCGATGGCTGGGTCGTGACGCCGCGCCGCGGCAAGGCAGTCGAGCTCAATGCGCTGTGGTACAACGCGCTGCGCCTGCTGGAAAACTGGCTGCGCGAGGAACAGGACGAGTCCGCCGCGCAGTCGGTGTGCGAACACGCGGAGCGCGCGCGCCGTTCGTTCAATCAGCGCTTCTGGTATGCGGAAGGCGGCTACCTGTACGACGTTGTCGATGGCGAGCATGGCGGCGACGATGCCGCATGCCGGCCCAACCAGCTGTTCGCGATCTCGCTCGAGCATCCCGTTCTCGACCGCAAGCATTGGCAGCCGGTGCTCGATGTCGTGCAGAAAAAACTGCTGACGCCGGTCGGTCTGCGTTCGCTGTCGCCCGATCATCCCGATTACAAGCAGGTCTACGCCGGCGACCTGCCGACGCGCGACGCCGCCTATCACCAGGGCACGGTATGGGGCTGGCTGATCGGTCCCTACATTGACGCCTGGCTGAAACTGCATCCGCAGGACGGCGCCAGCGTCGATCGGCTGCTGGACGGCTTCGAGGCGCATCTGGGCGAGGCCGGGCTCGGCACCATCAGCGAAATTTTCGATGCGCAGGAACCCTATACGCCGCGCGGCTGCATCGCGCAAGCGTGGAGCGTGGCGGAGGTGCTGCGCTGCCGCGTGAAATGCGCTGCATGCACGGTGTAGATCGGCAATGCGGTCCTACC
>DATMTZ010000312.1:0-3812 GCA_035563975.1 Oxalicibacterium sp.
GTCGCGCCCGCGCACTTCTTCCTCGCTCCAGCCCAGCAGCAGTTCGGCACCGCGCGACCAGTGCAGGATGCGCCCGTCAGGATCAAGAACAATGAACGCGTGATCGCGATCGTTGTCGGCGAAGAGTCTGAAGAGATCTTCGGAGAGAGAAGGGAGCATGAGAAGTAAATGGTTGAGCGATTGCGGTTCTATTCTGAAGCGCACGATCTTACTGCCGTGCTCGGGGCTTGGATAGCTGCCGCAGGTCTGCGTTCACCCACCATGTCAGATTTTACAAATCCGGACAATCACGAGGCCGGAGATCGTATGCCCGCCGGCGGCCGCGGCAGCAGGTCCCGCATCGCGGCGGCCTGTTGTACTCGCGCCCCCGCTGGTCGTTGTCGTACGGCAAGATCGCTCCCGCCTGCCGCCGTGCTGCCGCAAACCCTTGATAAATCACGTCTTTCTGTCGTCAGGCGTATAATGCCCGTTTCCGTCGAGCGTCCGCCCGGCGGTCGCAACGCTCCGTCTTTCGCCTCGTTCCGATCGCGCCCGGCCTCGATCTTCATTGAGCCATCATTCAACTATCGAAAGAGTCAGGTCTTTTCACGAATGCGTGATGCGGTCGTCGCGATCGCCGCGTCATTCGATCCGGTTGTAATTCATCACGGCAGGACCTGCTGATCACCATGTCCGACAATCAGACCGTTGCGCCCACTGCTCCCACCGATGCCGCACCCGCCATCCGCTTCCAGGATTTCGGCCTGGCGCCGGAAATCCTGCGCGCGCTGAGCGACCAGGGTTACGTTCATCCGACGCCGATCCAGGCCGAAGCGATCCCGATCGTGCTGAAAGGCATCGACGTGATGGGCGCTGCGCAGACCGGCACTGGCAAGACCGCCGGCTTTTCGCTGCCGATCATCCAGTTGCTGCTGGCCCATGCGAACACCAGCGCGTCGCCGGCGCGCCACCCGGTGCGCGCGTTGATCCTGACGCCGACGCGCGAGCTGGCCGACCAGGTGGCGGACAACGTGAAAGCCTATTCGCGCCACACGCCGCTGCGCTCGACCGTGGTGTTCGGCGGCGTCGACATCGGCCCGCAGACGGCGGCATTGCGTTCCGGCGTCGAGATCGTCATCGCCACGCCGGGCCGCCTGCTCGATCACGTGCAGCAGAAGACCGTCAACCTGTCGCAGACGCAGATCCTGGTGATGGACGAAGCCGACCGCATGCTCGACATGGGCTTCCTGCCGGACCTGCAGCGCATCATCAACCTGCTGCCCAAGCAGCGCCAGAACCTGATGTTCTCCGCCACCTTTTCGCCGGAGATCAAGAAGCTCGCGAATACTTTCCTGAAGAGCCCGGTCACGATCGAAGTGGCGCGCAGCAATGCGACCGCAGAAAATGTCACGCAAATCATCTACAAGGTCGAGGAAGAAGCAAAGCGCGATGCCGTCTCCCACCTGATCCGCGAACGCAAGCTGAAGCAGGTAATCGTGTTCTCGAACACCAAGATCGGCGCTTCGCGTCTGGCCCGGCAACTGGTCAGCGAAGGCGTCAAGGCATCCGCCATCCACGGCGACAAGTCGCAGGGCGAACGCATGCAGGCGCTGGAGCAATTCAAGAACGGCGAGGTGGAAGTGCTGGTGGCAACCGACGTTGCCGCGCGCGGCCTGGATATCGCCGAACTGCCGTGCGTGATCAACTTCGATCTGCCGTACAACGCCGAAGACTATGTGCACCGCATCGGCCGCACCGGCCGCGCCGGCGCAACGGGCGATGCGATCTCGCTGTATTCGGAAAAGGATGCGCGCCTGCTGGTGGATATCGAGAAACTGACCAAGCAGAAATTCACGCCGATGCAGCTGGAGGGTTTGTCCTCGCGTGGCGGCAGCCGCGAACGTTCGGGCGAACGCTCAGCTGAACGCACTGGCGAACGCAGCGGTCGTCGCGACGAATCCGGCCGTGCGGCGCGCTCGTCCGGCGCGGGTGGCATCAGCTCGTCGGGCAGCCGTAGCAGCCACGGTTCGCCGCGCCGCGAAAAAGCCGATCCGTTCTTCACGCAGCCTTACGTTGCATCCAACGCGCCAGTGGAAGAAAACACGCCGGCAGAACACAAGTCCTCGATCAAACCGGGCAAGCAGAAGGTGGCAGCCCTGCTGGGCGGCGCGCCAAAGCGTTAAAGCTTCGGCGGCCTTGATGAACACAAGGAGACATACATGACCGATCGCCAGAAAGTCGTTCCCTGTCTGTGGTTCAATTTCAATGCCGAAGAAGCCGTGAACCATTATCTCGGCATCTTTCCCAACGCACGCATACTCGAGACTTCGTACTACGGCGACGCCGTACCGCAACACAAGGGCAAGGTGCTGACCATCCTGTTCGAACTGGACGGATCACAGTTCCAGGCATTGAACGCCGGCCCCGATTTTCCGTTTACCGAAGCAATTTCATTGAGCATCGACTGTGCCGACCAGCAACAGGTCGACACCTATTGGGAGCGTCTGTCGGCAGGCGGCAGCACCGGTCAGTGCGGCTGGCTGAAGGATAAATTCGGCGTGTCGTGGCAGACTGCGCCGCGCCGGCTCATGGAGTTGTTCACCGATCCGGACAAGGAAAAGGCGGCGCGTGCAATGCAGGCGATGATGAAGATGACGAAGATTGATATTGCGGAAGTGGAGCGGGCTGCGAATCAATAAGACTTATTGATTGCCAAAACGCTGTTTCCATGCCGTGGTGGCGCGCGGCCAGAAATCAGCCAGCACGCCGGCTTCGATATCCAGTTGTAAAAAGCGCGCCGCGCGTTGCAGTTCTCCCAGCGGATTGTTCAGATCGAGTGCCTGCGCACCGGTCTGCTTCGACAGCTTCTCCCCCTTTTCATTGATTACCACCGGCACGTGCATATAGGACGGCGTCGCATAGCCGAGCAGCCGTTGCAGGTAGATTTGCCGTCCGGTTGAATCCAGCAGGTCGATGCCGCGCACGATGTGCGTGACCTGCTGTTCCGCATCATCCACCACGACTGCCAGCTGGTAGGCCCAGTAGCCGTCCGCACGCTTCAGTACGAAGTCGCCGACCTCGCTGGCCAGACGTTGCGTAACCGGCCCGAGCCAGCGGTCGGTGAAGCTGATCGCCTCGTTGTCCCCGCCGGCATCCGGTACGCGCAAACGCAGCGCGCGTGCCGTCTTGCCTTCGGCCAGGCCGTGACGGCAGATGCCGGGATAGATGGCCGCGCCGTCAGCCGCGATGCCCAGGCGCGAATCGGCGATTTCGCGGCGCGTGCAGCCGCAAGGGTAGGTGTATCCGGCAAGCCGGTCGAAGGCCGCCTGATAGATCGCCTTGCGCCGGCTTTGCACGATGATTTCGCCGTCATGCCACATGCCGAAGACCGACAGCGCTTGCTGGATCGCGTCGGCCGCGCCGGGTACGGTGCGCGCTTCGTCGATGTCCTCGATGCGCACCAGCCAGCGTCCGTCGTGCGCCTTTGCGTCGAGATAACTGGCAAGCGCCGCCACCAGCGAGCCGGCATGCAGCGGGCCGCTGGGCGAGGGCGCAAAGCGGCCGACGTAGCCGCGGAAGTGAGCCATTGCTTACACCTCCAGCAGCATGCGCTGCACGTCGGGCTCGGCGAGCCGGTTCAGGAACCACTTCAGGCATTTGCCGCGCGAGTCGGCACGCCACGCATATTGCGGCGGCCCGCCGGGTTTGGTTTCGGTGGTCTTCTTCTCGATCAGCGCGCCGCTGTCGATGAAGGGCTGCGCCCATTTGCGCGGCAGGTGGCCGCAGCCGAGACCCGCGACCTGCGCGATCAGCTTGTCGCGCACGGTCGGCAC
>DATMTZ010000313.1:0-2742 GCA_035563975.1 Oxalicibacterium sp.
GCATCGTCCAGGTTGATGATGGCGTGACGCAGCCCCGGCCAGTCGAACAACATGGCCTTCGCTTCTTCATAGGACGCCATGTCGACGTGGTAGTCGAGGTGGTCGCGCGTGAAATTGGTAAACACGGCGATATCGACATGCATGCCGGCCATGCGGCCCTGATGCAGACCGATCGAGGAGGCCTCGATCGCCAGCGCGCGCGCGCCTTCTTTCTGCAAATCCGCCAGCGTGCGCTGCAGCAGGACTGCATCCGGCGTGGTGTAGCCGGTCGTAACGAAATTGCCGGCGCTGCCGTTGCGGAACATGCCGACGCCGAGCGTGCCGATTACCGCAGTCTGCTGTCCCAGCCGCGACAGCAAGCGGCCCAGCCATTGCGTGCACGAGGTCTTGCCGTTGGTGCCGGTCACCGCGATGGTGCACATCTCGCGATCCGGCTGGCCGTAATACCGTGCAGCGATGGCGCCGGCCTGTTCCTTCAGCTGTTCGACCGCCAGATGCGGCACCGTCCACTCGGCATTCCAGCTGAAATCCGCGGCTTCGTGCACGACGGCGGCCGCGCCGCGCGCCAGCGCATGCGAAATATAAGAACGGCCATCGGTTTCGTCGCCCGGATAGGCGACGAACACGTCGCCCTCGCGTATCGCGCGCGAATCGGCGGCAAGCGCCGCCTGCGGCGCAGTCCGCGCGATCCAGTCCACGATGCCTTGCAGCTTGTTGGTCGGCGCGATCATCACATGCTCTCCTCGACCGCGTCTTTCGGGATGATGATGTTGGTTACGCTGGAATCCGGCGCAACATCCATCGAGCGCAAGGCATTGGCGACGACGTTCGCAAATACCGGTCCCGCCACCACGCCGCCATAGTGCTGGCCGGCGTTCGGTTCATCGAGCATCACCGCGACGATCAGGCGCGGATCGGACATCGGCGCAATGCCGATAAACGAGGCCACGTATTTCTTCACGTACTTGCCGCCGACGATCTTGTACGCGGTGCCCGTCTTGCCGCCGACGCGGTAGCCCGGCACCTGCGCCTGCGGCGCCGTGCCATCCGGCGACACCACGGTTTCCAGCATCGCGCGCATCTGCTGCGCCGTCTTCGGCGAAATGACGCGCTGGCCGATCGGCAGATCGGTCACCTTCTGGAACGACAGCGGAATCAGGTCGCCGTTGCGTGCAAAAATCGTATAGGCGTGCGCCAGCTGGATCAGCGACACCGAAATGCCGTGGCCGTAACTCATCGTCGCCTGCTCGATCGGGCGCCATGACTTGTATGGGCGCACGCGTCCCGCAACCGCGCCGGGGAAGCCGAACTTCGGCTGCTGGCCGAAACCGACGCTGGTAAACAGTTCCCACATTTCTTCCGGCGGCATTTCGAGCGCGATCTTTGCGGTGCCGATGTTGGACGACTTCTCGATGATCTGCGCCACCGTCAGCGGACCGTGCGCGTGCGAGTCATGGATGGTCGCGGTGCCAATCGTCATCTGGCCGGGCGCGGTCTGGAACACGGTCGACGGCGTCACGCGCTTGGTATCCAGCGCGAGCGCCACGGTGAACGGCTTCAGCGTCGAGCCGGGTTCAAAGGTATCGGTCAGCACGCGGTTGCGCAGCTGCGCGCCGGTCAGGTCGGAACGGTCGTTCGGGTTGTAGCTCGGCAGGTTGGCGAGCGCCAACACCTCACCGGTGCGCGCATCGACCACGATGATGCCGCCGGCCTTCGCCTTGTTCTTTTCGACTGCAGCCTTTAACTGCGTATAGGCGATGTACTGGATCTTGCTGTCGATCGACAACGCCAAGTCCTTGCCGTCATGCGGCTCGCGCACGGCTTCAATGTCTTCGACGATGTGGCCGAGCCGGTCCTTGATCACGCGGCGGCTGCCGGTCACGCCGGCCAGCGTTTTCTGCGCGCTCAGCTCCATACCTTCCTGGCCGGCGTCCTCGATATTGGTGAAGCCGACCACGTGCGCCATCACCTCGCCTTCGGGATAGAAGCGCTTGTATTCCTTGCGCGTTTCGATACCGGGAATTTTGAGCGCCAGGATCTTGTCGACCGTATCCATCTCGACCTGGCGTTTCAGGTAAACGAAATTACGGTCGGAATCGAGCTTCTTGCTCAGTTCGGCTCGGCTCATGTTGAGCAGTTTCGCCAGTTCGGCAAGTTTCTCTTTCGGCGCTTCCTGCACATCGTCCGGAATTGCCCACACCGCCTTGACCGGCAGCGACGAAGCCAGCACCTGGCCGTTGCGATCGGTGATCTTGCCGCGGATGGCAGGCAGTTCCAGCGTACGCGCGTAGCGCGCCGCACCCTGCTTCTGCAGGAAATCGGTGGACATGCCCTGCAGCCACAACGCACGGCCGGCGAGCGTCAGGAACGCGATGAAGATCATGAACAGCACCAGACGCGAACGCCACGCCGGCAGCTTGGCTGCCAGCACCGGGCTGGAGACGAAGGGGACGCCCCTGGCGGCAGCGGTACGCGGCGTCGCGCCCATTATTTGCCCCCCATCGTCAGGTACTGCGTGCGTTCCGGCGTGACCGGAACCATATGAAGGTCACGGCGCGCGATGGTTTCGATGCGGCCGTGCTTGCCCAGCGTGGACTGGTCGAGCTGCAGCTGCGCCCATTCGATATCGAGCTGGCGCGCTTTCGATTGCGCACGCTCGAGTTCGATGAACAACTGACGGTGCTGATATTGCGCATTGACCAGGGCCAGCGCGCACAGCACGAGGACCGCCGCCAGCGCAGC
>DATMTZ010000314.1:0-7822 GCA_035563975.1 Oxalicibacterium sp.
GCACATGCGCGGCGCGCAGCGCGTCGAAACCGGCGTCCTGCGGCGACAGCGCGCGCGCATTTCCCGCGCTGTCGTCGCTGCCGGCCTGCGCGGCATGATGCGCAACCTGTTTGTCGACCGTGATTTTTTTGCCGCTGCGAACGGCAACGCGAAATTGCCGGCCGATGCAGGCGCCGTTCCCGAATGATTCGGCTGAGCGGACTTCGGCATCGCAGGAAGCGCGCATCGCCTGCACGATGCGGATCCGGGACTGGCTGGTGCACGCGGCAAGGAAGACGGTGCCATCCTGCAGTACGCCGCGTTCATGCGGCACCAGGTGCCGGCCCGGATAGTCGGCGTAGCGTTTCACGTTGGTGTTGGCGACGTCGCCGTCGAGTGCGGCGAGGATGTCGATGTCGCCGGACCAGTTCAGCGGCGTCAGCTCCAGCCGCATGGCGCTCCATTGCGGATCGGCCATGCTGACGAAACGCATTTCGCAGCAGCGCGTCTGCCGCCCTTCGGCATCCTGCAGCACATATTCGCGGCGCGCGATGCCGCTGCGCATGTCGATGCGATGCAGGTAATGCAGCAGTTCGCCATGGTCGGGATGCATCCATTGGCCGTGCGGGGCAGCCGGCACGCGCACTTGCAGCGGCAGCCAGTTCGGCAGCTTGACCAGCGATTCCGTCTCGTCGCAATCGCCGGCGATCCTGGCGGCGAGACGGTTGTAGCAGCCGGCGCGATAGGTGCCGGGATAGTGCACCGTGTCGCGCTGCGCCTCGGCCGCCGCCGCGCGCGTGACCAGCACGCCGTTGCCGACGGCGAGAATCGCTTCGCGCCGTCCTTCCTCGCCTGGCTCGTAACGGTCGAAGCCGATGATCCAGGCCGATCCCGCTGCATCAATGCACGGGTTGCCGGACATGAGTCCTCGTGTCGAGACGCGCTTCCATGCGCTCGATCTGTTCACGCGTCGGATAGGCGGGCTGCGATCCCCAGGCGGTGACGGCCAGGTGCGAGGCGGCCACCGCGAAACATGCTGCCTGGTGCAGCGGGCGATGTTCCAGCAGCGCCACCGCCAGGCCGCCGGTAAATGCATCGCCGGCGCCGGTGGTGTCGACCACGTCGACCGGCACCGGTGCAATGTGAAAGGCGCAGCCGTCTTCCACCACCACGCAGCCGCCATCTGCCAGCTTGATGCAGGCGACGGCGACACCGCGCTCGCGCAGGCGATTGCCGGCCTCCATCGCCGAGGCGACATCCTCGCATTCGATACCGGTCAGTGTCTTCGCCTCGCCGGCGTTGGGCGCGATGAAATCCGTCAGCTTCAGCAAGGCATCGGTCACACGATCGGCGGGCGAGGGATCGAGGATGGTCTTGACGCCGCGCTGGCGCGCGGCGCGCATCGCCTGTTCGACGATGAAGACCGGAATTTCGCAATCGGCCACCAGCACCGAGCCGGGCTCCGTATTGCGGATGGCCTGCAGCACCGGTGTCGCATCATCCTGGCACCAGAAGCCATTGGCATTGGCCGCCATCAGAATGCTCTTCTTGCCGTCCGGTGGCACGGTGATCATTGTCACGCCGGTGTGCGCATTCTTGATTTTCTTGATGCCGGAAAGGTCGACGCCGCTGTCGCGCAGCGGTCCCATCGCCTGTTCGGCCAGATCATCGTCGCCGGTATGCGCAAAAAGCTGGGCCTGTTTTCCGAGCTTGCGTGCGAGATAGGCGATATTCGCCGCCTTGCCGCCCCCGAGCCGTACGAAGTCGCTTGCCAGCAAGGTTTCACTCACCTCCGGCTGGCGCTTGGTGCGCATCTGAAAATCGGCATTGATACTGCCGAGCGACAATATTTTTCCGTTCAGTGCAGGGTTTCTTCGCTGTTGCGTCATGTCGTCGCCGTCCCAGATCGTTCAGTTCATTGTGAGCAAAAAAGATCCGGCTGTTGCGCGAGCGTGGAGAATCTCGAAGCGCGGAGCCACTATTCCCAGCTTATAAAAAACCGGGCGTAGTCGATATCAGAGAGACGCTTAAAGCGGTGTAAGAAATAAGCTCCTCCGTTCGTCGGCGGACATTCCGCGCCGCTCAGCTGCCAGGCGTGTCGACGGATATCTTCATCAGGCTGTCCATGTCCTTGCGGGCTTCGAACTGGCTTGACGCTTCCTGGTACATCACCGCGCCGATATACAGCAGGCGCTTGAGATCCGCCGGCGAAAGCTTGCGATTTACATCGGCAATCAGCTGCGCCAGCTTCAGGATGATGTCGCTTTGCGACGCTTCGATTCTGCCGAGGGTTGCCGCTTCCTGCTTGAATAGTGCAATTACATCGCCTTGATTCATTACAAGCTCCGTATCGGGAAAAGCATCGGATGCACGTCCGGCGGAAATGCAAACAAAAAAGCCCGCATCCGTTGAAGGAGGCAGGCTAGTGTGAGGGTTTCGCCAGCCCTATAGTGGAAAGTGCGAAACCTGGCAGTGATCGAACACCGCGCTGGCGAGTATGCGTGGGATATCGCCGCAATGCAAGGTTTATTCGCACCTGTGCCGTTATTTGTCGGCTTGCAGCTGTTTCGCATGGTCTTTTGTACCATTTCCACGATGTTCGCCCTCATGCCGGCCGGCGTGCCGCTCTGGTGTTAGACGGGCGCGTCATAGCGTGGTTCGGGCCGGGCGCAAATATCGCCGGGCGAGGCAACGCCGCGATTACGGCACATGTCCGGCGGCCACCAGCAGCGCGGCCGGGAAATCGCCCAGCAGATCGGCGACCGGGATGCTGGCGTTCGCGATGTTCAGGCTGCGGCCGGTAAGGACGTCGCGTTGCGGGCCGTTCAGTGAGCGCGGCAGCAACAGCTGCGTTTCCGCTGCGTCGGGCGAAACCAGCCGCAATTCTTGATCCATCAACTTCAGGTTGAAGCGCAGCGCCGCCGCCAATATCGTCTTTCCCTTGTATTCGCGCAGGTAGGCGACCACGTGATCGCGCAGCGGACCTTCGGCTTGCAGGGGGACATAACGTCCCCTGGCGAACAATTCGGGTTCGTCGGCGCGAAGCGCAAGCGCGCGGTGCAGCAGCAGCTGTTTCCGCTTGCAATGCTGCCGGTCGGCATCAGGGCTTGCGGCGTCATTCAGTGCGGCAATGCGGGCGGCGTAATCGACAGGACGCCGGTTGTCCGGATCGACCAGGCTGAAATCCCAGAACTCGGTGCCCTGGTACAGGTCCGGCATGCCGGGCGACGTCAGCCGCAGCAGCGTCTGGGCCAGGCTGTTGGCGAGCGCGGCCGGCGTGATGCGCCGCACCCATTCGCGTACCTCATCGAGGAAAGGACCGCTGCGCGCGCGATCGAACAAGGCATCGAGGAACTGCCGGCACGCCTGTTCATAATCCTCGTGTGGCGCTGCCCAGCTCGAATACAACTTGGCTTCGCGCAGCGATTTCTGCTGCCATGCCGCAAGCCGCTCCGCGTAGCTGGCGAGACCTTCGGCGTCGTCGACTTCCAGTTCCGGCGGCCACGCGCCGACGATCATCTGGTACAGCATCATCTCGTCGCCAAGCGCCGGCGCCACCAGCGTTCCCGCATCTTCTTCGCGCTGCAGGTGCTGGCGAAAATCGGTATGCAGGCGCACCCAGCGGCGCACGGCCTCGGACCAGTCGTCCGCGCATTCGCTCAGCACTGCAAGCCGCGCGCGCACGTCCTCGCCGCGCTTGTGGTCGTGCGTTGCGGTGGCCAGCATCGTGTGCGGAAAATGCGCCGCATGCTGCAGGTTGAACGCGTGGAAGTCGTCGATCGAGGCCGAGAAGTAGTCCGGGTCGGAACCGACTTCGTTGCGCGACAGCAGGCGGCCGTAGCGATAGAACACCGTGTCTTCGACCGCCTTTGCCGCCAGCGGCGGCGTCAGCTGTTCGAAACGGCGCACCGCGAGGCGGCGCAACACGGGTGCATCGGCGCTGGCGTCCGGGTCGATATTGTTGGTGTCGAACAGCGTGACCAGCGTATCGAGCAGCGGCTGGTCCTGCGCCGACAGGTTGCGGCGCGCGTCGTTGACGGTTTTTTCGAGCACTGCGCGGTCAGCCTCGCTGCGGCCCTGCTCCGACCAGTAGGTGCGGTAGACAGGAAACGCGACCAGCAGCTCGGTCAGCACGCGGCTGATCGCGGCCTGCGAAATATCGCGTGTCTCCATTTCGGTGCGTGCGACCGCATGCACCGCGCGCGTCAGGGCCGCAAATTCGCCGACAAAATTTTCGCGCAGCAGCTGACGCCGCGCGTTGGCGACGTGCATCGGAAAGCTGTCGTTGTCGCTGGCCAGTTCCATCCACAGCTTGTTCAGGGTGGGCAATCCGTCCGGACAATGCAGCAAGGCGCCGACCTGGTCCATGAAGTCGTAACCGGTGGTGCCGGCGATCGGCCAGTCGCTGCGCAGGGTCTCGCCATGCGTCAGGATTTTTTCGACGACGATGTAAGGCGTCGTATCGGGCGCATCGGACGGGCGTTGCGGCGTTAACTGTTCGAGCGTGGCGCGCAGCCGCTGGCAATAGGCGGTCGGATCGGCCAGACCGTCGACGTGATCCACGCGCACGCCGTCGATCAGGCCTTCGAGATACAGCCGGAAAATCGTTTCATGCGTGGCGGTAAACACGTCGTCCAGCTCGACGCGCACGCCGGCCAGGTCGCTCACTTCAAAGAAGCGGCGCCAGTTGATTTCTTCCGCCGCGTTGCGCCACCAGGTGAGCTTGTAGTTCTGCCGTTCCAGCAGGCGATGCAGGCGTGCCACGTTTTCCGGCGTGTCGGGCACGAAGGCAGCCAGCGCCAGCGCGATCGATTCGCGCCCTTCGGCGACCGCGATATTGCGCAGCAGCGTCAGGCGTTCCGCATGCAGGTCGCACGCATCTGCGGCGCCGGGATCGACGTCGACGAAGCCGGTCGAGACGGCGCGCAGCGCGGTGCCGCCATGCCGCAGCACGCGGCCGTAGGTTTCCGGCGCCAGCGGAAAGCGATGCGTGAAATAGCCGAAATACAACTGACCCGTCTCTTCGCAGAAGTGCAGGCGCAGATCACCCGAGCGCAGCGTCTGCGCATACTGGTCGCCAAGGAAGGGGAGCAGTATCTTGCCGTGCAGCGTCGGGTCGGGCGAGTTCCAGTCGATGTCGAACCAGCGCGCGTAGCGGCTGTGGCGTCCCCATTCCAGCACATGCAGCCACCATGGATTGACGGCGCCGCCGACGCCCATGTGGTTGGGCACGATGTCGATGATCAGGCCGAGACCGGCCGCGCGCAGCTTTTGTACGAAGCGGCGCAGGGCCGGTTCGCCGCCGAGCTCGGGATTGACGCGGGTGGGATCGACGATGTCGTAGCCGTGGGTGGAGCCGGGTCGCGCCATCAGGATCGGCGAGGTGTACAGATGGCTGACGCCGAGCGCGGCGTAGTAGTCGACTACCTGCGCGGCGTCGTCCAGCGTGAAATCCTTGTGCAGCTGCAGGCGCGCGGTGGCGCGGGGAATGCTCATGGCGATGCTTTCCGTTTGCGGGCGTCGTCCAGTACGGCGAGCCGTGCAGCGACGCTTTCGTTATCCAGCATGCGATCGACCGAGGCCGGCAGGCGGCGGCGCCAGTTCGGATGCTGATCGATGGTGTTGGGCAGGTTCGGCTGTTCCTCCAGCGCCAGCACATCCTCCAGCGGCACGATGGCAAGCGGTGCCGATGTTGCGCCGACGAAGCGCAGGATTGCTTCCAGCGGGGGCTGCTCATCCTCGGGATCGATATGCGCATGTGGCTGCATCTCGTGCAGTGATCGCGCCAGCGCCTCACGATCACGCTTGCGCGCCGCGTATTCCTGCTCGATATCGGTGCCGGGCGCCAGCAGATCCAGCTGTGCGCGCCAATCGATATCACGGCCGCGCCACCAACCAACTACGGTCGGCAGGTCGTGCGTGTCGGTAGTCGCAATGGCCTGCGGCGACCAGCTGCCTGCCTCGCGGAAGCGCTCGCCTTCCTGTTCGAACCACAATACGCGGATGCCCATCAGGCCGGCTTCGCCGAGCTGCTCGCTGAAACCGGCCGGCACGGTGCCAAGGTCCTCGCCGATCACGATCGCCTTGCTGCGATGGCTTTCCAGTGCGATCAGGTGCATCAGGTCCTCGAACGGATAGCGCAGATAGACGCCCTCTCTGCCATCGCTGCCGTTGGGCACCAGCCACAGGCGCGTCAATCCGAGGATATGGTCGATGCGCACGCCGCCGGCGTAGCGGAAGGCGGCGCGCAGCATCTCGATGTACGCCTGGAAGCCATATTGCCGCAGCGCGCGCGGTGAGAAGGCGGCAAGTCCCCAGTTCTGTCCGCGCGGACCGAGGATGTCCGGCGGCGCGCCGACCGACAGGCCGTTCAGCATCTGGTGCTGCCTGCTCCAGGCCTGGCTGCCGCTGCTTTCGGCGCCGACTGCCAGATCTGTGATCAAGCCGACCCGCATGCCGGCCGCAATTGCGCTGCGCTGTGCATGCCGCAGTCCGCGTGCCGCCTGCCATTGCAGGAAAGCATGGAACATGATGTCGTTGTCGTGCGCCTCGGCAAAGGCTGCAATCTGGTCGCTGCGCGGATCGCGGTATTCCTCCGGCCAGTCGCGCCAGCTGCCGTGAATGCCCTGTTCGCGCATCGCCGCGTGCAGCGCCTCGAAGCGCGCGTGATCTTCCAGCATCATGCCGCCCTCGATGCGGAAGCTTTCGAATTCCTTCCAGCCCTCGCAATGGATGTCATAGTGGTCGAACAGATCGCGCAATACCGCGAGACGCCAGCGCGCCGCAGCCGGCCAGTCGACCAGTTCCGCATCGTGCAGACGCTTGCGCTCCGCTTCCGCATCGAGGCGCGCGATCGATGCGGCCAGCGCCTCCTCGCCGCTGATGCTGGCCGGGTCGATGTGCATCACATTGAAAAACAGGCGGCTCGACGGGCCGTAAGGGCTGTATTGATACGGATTGGCGCTGAACATCGCGTGCACCGGACTGATTGCGATGGCGGCGGCTCCGTGCGCGGCGGCGGAGCGGGCAAGAATTTCCAGCGCGGTGAAATCGCCGATGCCGGCATCGCCAATCGTCTCGCCATCTGCGCGGCGCAGCGAATACAGTTGCGCTGCCAGTGCCCACAGGTGCGGCGTCGTGTCCGAACCGTGTACCGCATCCTCCACCGTGAAGCAGCGCAGCGGCGCCACTGCCAGCACCAGCACATGCCGTTCGCCGATGTAGAGGCGGTGATAGCCGATGCGGTCGATCGCAGGCAGGCGTGGCGGGCGGCCATTGTTGTCCGTGATGCGGCCGCTCAGTTCATCGCCGCCTTCGAGCTCGATGCGGTAAGGCTCGCCGTACACCTCGGCATGCGGCGACAGTACGATTTCGTGCCCGGTGCGCGCGGTGATCAGCGGCGGCAGCGCCAGCGTGCTTTCCTCCTCGGCCAGCATCGCGATCGACGCCTCGCACGCGGCGTCGTCGCCGCAATCGACCTGCAGCGCGGCAAGCACCTTGCGCAAGGTGTCGGCCGATACGCGCTGCGGCTTGCCGAAGGCATCGGTCCATTCGATTGCCAGGCCGGCTGCTTCGGCCAGGCGGCGCAGCGTGTCGCTTGCTTCAGATGACGTGGTGTGATCGGGATGCACATGTGCATTCATGCAGCGGGCTCCAGCAGGGCGATGAAGGCATCGGCGGGTAAACAGTCGTTGCCGAGCGCGGCCAGCGCGCCTTCGGTTTCGAACAGCAGGTCGGCGCCGCCGGTCTTTGCGATCGCATCGAGCGATACGCTGGCGTCGCCTTGCGCGAGATTGACGGCGAGCGCGAGCACGCTGCCGTCGTCGAGTTGCCAGCGCGCGGC
>DATMTZ010000315.1:0-14407 GCA_035563975.1 Oxalicibacterium sp.
CATCGTGGACTGGATCGCGCAGACGGCGCCGCAGGCGGCGCTCGCCGCCGATTCGCGCGCGATACGCGAGGGCGACGTGTTCATTGCCTATCCGGGCGACGAGACCGATGGCCGTTCTTACATCTCGAATGCGCTCGCGCGCGGCGCGGCCGCCGTCGTGCATGAAGCTGCGGACTTCAGCTGGAGCGCCGAGTGGACGGCGCCGCATCTGGCAGTCGAACACCTGAAGGAACAGGCCGGCGCCATCGCCGCACGGTATTACGGCCAACCGGATCGCGAGATGTGCACCATCGCAGTGACAGGCACCAATGGCAAGACCTCGTGCACGCAGTGGCTGGGCCGGCTGCTGTCGCGGCTCGGGCAGCAGACTGCGGTGATCGGCACGCTCGGCGTCGGCATGTTCCGCAACGGCAGCGCGGGCGATTTCGTCGCTACCGGCTACACCACGCCGGACGCGATCCTGCTGCAGCGCACGCTGGCGGAATTGCAGAAGGAAGGCGCGCGCGCGCTGGCGATCGAGGCGTCGTCGATCGGCCTGCATCAGGGTCGCATGGCCGGCATGCATGTCGACATCGCGGTGTTTACCAATTTCACGCGCGACCATCTCGACTATCACGGCGACATGGCGTCCTATGAAGAAGCGAAGGCCATGCTGTTCGACTGGCCGGGCCTGCGCCATGCGGTCATCAATCTGGACGATCCGATGGGCCTGCGCCTGATCGAGCGCATGAAGCGCGGACAGTCGAAGGCTGCCATCCTCGGTTACACGCTGAACGGCACCATCGTCGAAGGCATCGACACGCTGTTTGCCAGCGACATCCGCAGCACGCAGACCGGCACTTCGTTCCAGCTCGGCTACAAACTGGGCAACGCGCTGGTGAAATCGCAGGTGGTCGGCCGCTTCAACGTCAGCAATCTGCTCGCCATCATCGGTGTGCTGCTGGCGCAAGGCGTGAAGTGGAGCAAGGCGGTCGGCGCAATCGAAACGCTGACGCCGGTTCCCGGCCGCATGCAGCAGCTCGGCGGCGGCGAAGCCCCGCTGGTCATCATCGACTATGCGCACACGCCGGATGCGCTGGAAAAAGTGCTGGCCTCGCTGCGCGGCGTGGCGACCGAGCGCGGCGGCGAACTGTGGTGCATCTTCGGCTGCGGCGGTGACCGCGATACCGGCAAGCGGCCGCAAATGGGTTTGGCGGCCGCGGCAGCCGATCACGTGATCGTGACCACCGACAACCCGCGCAACGAAGAACCATCAGCCATCATCGAACAGATCGTCGGCGGTTTCGAAGGCACCGGCAAGACGCCGCAGATCATCGAAGACCGCGCGACCGCGATCCTGTGGGCCGGCCGCCATGCCGCGAAGCAGGACGTGATCCTGCTGGCCGGCAAGGGGCATGAGGCTTATCAGGAGGTCAAGGGCCGCAAGCTGCCTTTCCTTGATGCCGACCATGCGGCGCTGGCCCTGTCCTCGCGTGCGATGAAAGGAGTCGGCTGATGCGCGGCGCATTGTCCCAGCTGCAGAGCAAGCTCGCCGGCGCCCGCATGACGGCCGACGTCCGCTTTGACGGCGTGTCGACCGACAGCCGCAACGTGGCAACCGGCAATCTGTTCGTCGCCTTGCGCGGCGAACGTTTCGACGCACACGATTTCCTCGACCAGGTGCTGGCACAGGGGGCCGCTGCGGTGGTCGCCGAGCGTCTGCCTGAAGGATGGACCGCGCCGGCACTCGTTGTGCCCGATACGCGCGTCGCACTCGGGCAGATCGGCAATTACTGGCGCAAGCAATTCGCGATACCGCTGATCGGCGTCACCGGCAGTAATGGCAAGACGACGGTCAAGGAAATGATCGCGGCGATTCTGGAAGCGGCTTTCGGTGCAGACCACTATCTGGCCACGCGCGGTAACTTCAATAACGAAATCGGCGTGCCGCTGACCTTGCTGCGCCTGCATGATGGTTGCCGCGCCGCGGTGGTTGAGCTCGGCATGAATCACCCCGGCGAAATCGCCGTGCTGTCGCGCATCGCGCAGCCGACGGTCGGGCTGGTGAACAACGCGCAGCGCGAACATCAGGAATTCATGGAAAGCGTGGAGGCGGTCGCCAAGGAAAACGGCGCCGTCATTTCGCACCTTCCCAAGAGCGGCACGGCGGTATTTCCGGCAGACGACACTTACACGCCGCTGTGGCGCAGCCATGCAGAAGCCGCCGGCGCAAGGATCATCAGCTTCGGCTTGTCGGATGGCGCGGATGTGCACTGTACGTATGCAGCCAACGACTTCGGCAGTGACATGCAGGTGAAGGCATGCGGCGACGAATTTGACATCACGTTGGCGGCGGCCGGCGAGCACAACGTGCGCAACGCGCTGGCCGCGATCGCGTGCACGGCAGCGATCGGCATTGGTACGGACGCGATCGTACGCGGGCTGCAATCGTTTGCGCCAGTCAATGGGCGCCTGCAACGCAAGACCGCGCTCAACGGCGCACTCGTCATCGACGATACCTACAACGCCAATCCGGATTCGGTGCGCGCCGCAATTGACGTGCTGGCGAATGCGAAGGCGCCGCGCATTCTGGTCCTCGGCGACATGGGTGAGGTCGGCAACGAGGGCCGCCAATACCACGAGGAAATCGGCGCCTATGCGCGCGCACGCGGCATCGAGCAATTGCTGGCCTTGGGCGAGCTGGCACAGCATGCCGCTGCAAGTTTCGGCAGCGGCGCTGTACACCATAAAGATATTGCCGCGTTAAACGCTGCGCTTGCGGCGCAATCGAATCACAACACGACCGTGCTGGTGAAGGGCTCGCGTTTCATGAAGATGGAACGCGCGGTCCAGCATCTGCTCGGTCAAGCTCATCAGGAAACTCACTAATGCTGTATTGGCTCGCACAACATTTCCAGGACCAGTTCGGGCCGCTGCGCGTCTTTACCTTCATCACGTCGCGCGCGGTGTTCGCAACAATGACGGCGCTGCTGATCGGCCTGGTCGCAGGCCCGGCGGTGATTCGCCTGCTGACGCGCTTGAAAGTCGGCCAGGCGGTACGCGACAACGGCCCGCAGACGCACCTGATCAAGAGCGGCACGCCAACCATGGGCGGTGCGCTGATCCTGTTGGGTATCGGCATCTCGACGCTGCTGTGGACCGATCTCAGCAATCGCTTCGTGTGGGTGGTGCTGATCGTCACGCTGGGTTTTGGCGCAATCGGTTGGGTCGACGATTACCGCAAGGTGGTCTACAAGGACCCGAAGGGCATGGCCTCGAAAGAGAAATACTTCTGGCAGTCGCTGATCGGTCTGTTTGCTTCCGTGTATCTCGCGTTCTCCGTTTCCGCGCCGAGCAATTCGCAGTTTCTGGATCTCTTTGTTGCCTGGATACAGTCCGGCTTCTCGATGAGCTTGCCGCCGAAGGCTGACCTGATCGTACCTTTCTTCAAGACCATCAGTTACCCGCTCGGCGTGTGGGGATTCATCGCGTTGACCTATTTCGTGATCGTCGGCACCAGCAATGCGGTCAATTTGACAGATGGCCTGGATGGCTTGGCCATCATGCCGACCGTGATGGTCGGCACCGCGCTCGGCCTGTTCGCCTATCTGACCGGCAGCGCGACGTATTCCAAATATCTGCTGATTCCGCATATCCCCGGTGCCGGCGAATTGATCATTTTCTGCGGCGCGATGGCAGGCGCGGGCCTGTCCTTCCTGTGGTTCAACGCGCATCCGGCGCAGGTCTTCATGGGCGACGTCGGCGCGCTGGCGCTGGGCGGCGCGCTCGGCACCATCGCCGTGATCGTGCGGCAGGAAGTAGTGCTGTTCATCATGGGCGGCGTGTTCGTGGTCGAGACGCTGTCGGTGATGTTGCAGGTTGGTTACTTCAAATACACGAAGTGGCGTACCGGCACCGGCCGCCGCATTCTGTTGATGGCGCCGCTGCACCACCACTATGAACAGAAGGGCTGGAAAGAAACGCAGGTCGTGGTGCGTTTCTGGATCATCACCATGATGCTGGTGCTGTTCGGCTTGTCTACCTTGAAGCTGCGTTAAGGAATTACACGGTGGATTACACGGGAAAACACGTTCTGGTTCTGGGCCTCGGCGAGTCGGGGCTGGCGATGGCGCAATGGCTGGTCCATTGCGGCGCCTCGCTGCGCGTCGCCGATACGCGTGCCGAACCCGATCGTCTCCCCGCATTGCGCGCGCTGGCGCCGGCAGCCGAATTCGTCGGCGGCGACGGTTCGGCAACATTTGCGGCGTCCCTGCTGGATGGCGTCGACTTCGTTGCGGTCAGCCCGGGTCTGATGCCGTCGCGCGAGCTCGCTGCAATTCTCCCGGCGGCTGCCGAAAAAGACATTCCGGTTTGGGGCGAAATCGAATTGTTCGCGCAGGCGCTGGCTGCGCTGAAGGAAACACGCGGCTATGCGCCGCGCGTGATCGCGATCACCGGCACCAATGGCAAGACCACGGTGACCAGCCTGACCGGGCTGCTGTGCCGCCGCGCCGGCTTGAGCGTGACGGTCGCCGGCAATATCAGCCCGGCCGCGCTTGACCGTCTGCACGATGCGATCGCCAACGACCAGTTGCCGCAAGTATGGGTGCTGGAACTATCTAGCTTCCAATTGCACACGACGTCCAGCCTGCAGGCGGATGCCGCGACCGTGCTGAACCTGACGCAGGACCATCTGGACTGGCACGGCGACATGGAAGCCTATGCGGCGGACAAGGCGCGCATTTTCGGCAATGGCACGGTGCGCGTGTTGAACCGCGGCGACGCCCTTGTGATGCAGATGGCAAGCCCGCTGGCAAAGGTCGTGACCTTTGGCACCGATGAAGCGGAAGAAGCCGGCAGCTTTGGTCTGGTCGATGAAAACGGCATGCGCTGGCTGTCGGTCGCAGTCGAAGCGGAAGAGCCGCAGAAGAAGCGCCGCAAGAACGACATCGTTGAAGTGCCGGTGATGACCAGCAAGCTGATGCCGATGGATGCATTGCAGATCCGTGGCCAGCACAATGCCGTCAACGCGCTGGCGGCGCTCGCGCTGTGCCGCGCGATCGGCTTGCCGCTGGCGCAGCTGCTGCATGCACTGCGTGAATACAAGGGTGAACCGCATCGCGTCGAACTGGTGGCGCGGATCGCCGACGTCGATTACTACGACGACAGCAAGGGCACCAACGTCGGCGCCACGGTGGCGGCCCTGAACGGTCTCGGCGCCAGCCAGGATGGCGCGTCGCAACAACTGGTGCTGATCGCCGGCGGCGACGGCAAGGGCCAGGATTTCGCGCCGCTGGCGGAGCCGGTGGCGAAATATGTGCGTGCCGTGCTGCTGATCGGCAAGGATGCAGGGAATATCCGTAACGCCTTGCGGGCGAGCGGCATCGAAATGATCGATTGCGCAACGCTGGAAGAAGCGACGAAGAAGGCATCGGAACTGGCGCAAGCCGGCGATGCGGTGCTGCTGTCGCCCGCGTGCGCCAGTCTCGACATGTTCCGCAACTACGCGCACCGCGCGCAGGTGTTTATCGACACGGTGCGCGATATCGGTCTGTCGCACGGCGAGGTGGTCGCATGAAGCTCGCCTTCCCGTCCTTCGGCGCCGGTGCGGCAGGAAAGCCGGTGCCCAGCCTGGAACAGCGCTCCAGGATGATGGCCTATGACCAGTTGCTGGTGTGGGTCGTGATCCTGCTGATGTTGTTTGGCATGGTGATGGTGTATTCGGCATCGATCTCGCTGCCGGACTCGCGCAAATACGCGGGTTATACGAACGCGCACTTCCTGGTGCGGCAGGCGATTTTCATCCTGATTTCCCTGTTTGCCGGCTTGCTGACCTTCCGTATCCGCATCGAAACCTGGCAAAAACTTGCACCCTATCTTTTCGTCGGCACGCTGATCTTGTTGGTGCTGGTGCTGATTCCCGGCATCGGCAAGGGCGTCAACGGTTCGCGCCGCTGGCTGTCGTTCAAGGTGTTCAACCTGCAGCCTTCCGAGCTGATGAAGTTGTTCGTTGTGCTGTACGCCGCCGACTACACGGTGCGCAAGCAGCAGGTGATGCACAAGCTCACCAAGGGCTTCATGCCGATGACTGTTGCCATCGGTGTGGTGGGATTGTTGTTGCTGCTGGAGCCGGACCTCGGCGCCTTCGGCGTGATCGTCTGCATCGCGATGGGCATCCTGTTCCTGGGCGGCATCAACGGCATCTGGTTCGGCGGTATCGGCGCGACGCTGGTCGGCATCTTCACGATGGTGATCCTGCTGTCGCCGTGGCGGCGCGAACGCATCTTCGCCTACCTGAATCCGTGGCAGGAAGATAACGCGCTGGGCAAGGCGTATCAGCTGTCGCACTCGCTGATCGCGTTCGGTCGCGGCGAACTGTTCGGCGTGGGCCTGGGCGGCAGCGTCGAGAAACTGCATTACCTGCCCGAAGCGCACACCGACTTCCTGCTCGCCGTGATCGGCGAGGAGCTTGGCTTCGTCGGCGTGCTGGTCGTGGTGCTGCTGTTCTACTGGATCGTCAAGCGTTCGTTCGAGATCGGCCGGCAGGCGATTGCGATGGACCTGACTTTCGCCGGCCTTGCGGCAAAAGGCATCGGCATCTGGCTTGGCGTGCAGGCCTTCATCAACATGGGCGTGAATCTCGGCCTGCTGCCGACCAAGGGCCTGACGCTGCCGCTGATGAGCTACGGCGGTTCGGGCGTGCTGATCAATTGCGTCGGCCTGGCGATTCTTTTACGGATCGACTATGAGAATAGGGTCTTGATGCGCGGAGGCCGCGTATGAAGAAGCTCCTGATCATGGCGGCCGGCACCGGCGGACACATCTTTCCTGGCCTCGCGATCGCCGACACGATGCGCGCACGCGGCTGGCAGGTGTCGTGGCTGGGTACCACGCACGGCATGGAAGGCGAACTGGTGCCGAAACACGGTATCGCGATGGACACGATCGCGTTCAGCGGCCTGCGCGGCAAGGGTTTGATGCATACCGTCAAAGGCGCGCTGCGCCTGTTCGCCAGTTTCAGCACCTGCCGTTCGATTTTTGCACGGCGCGATCCGGACGTCGTGCTTGGCATGGGCGGTTACGTCACCGTGCCGGGCGGATGGATGGCGCGGATGCGCGGTACGCCGCTGGTGCTGATCAATGCGGATGCGGCTTTGATGCTGTCGACCAAGAGTCTGGTGTCGTCGGCCGAGCGCGTGCTGTTCGGCTTTCCCGCCGATTTCGGTGCGGCGGCGGACAAGGCGATCGTGACCGGCAATCCGGTGCGCGCGGAAATTGCGGCACTGGCGCCGCCTGCGCAACGTTATGCGGGACGCAACGGTCCGCTGAAAGTGCTGGTGGTCGGCGGCAGTCTCGGTGCCAAGGCGCTGAACGATGCGCTGCCGGCGGCTCTGGCCTTGCTTCCGGCCGGGCAGCGCCCGCTCGTCACGCACCAGTCGGGCAAGAAGAATATCGACGCCTTGCGTGCCAACTATGTGCAGGCCGGCGTGCAGGCAGAAGTGGTCGACTTTATCGACGACATGCCGCGCCGCTATGCGGAAGCGGATCTGGTGATCTGTCGCGCCGGCGCGATCACGGTATCGGAACTGACCGCGGCCGGCGTGGCCAGCGTACTGGTGCCGCTGGTGGTCTCGACCACTGCGCACCAGCGCGACAACGCGTTGTGGATGGAGCAGCAAGGCGCTGCCATCCATCTGCCGCAAACCGAATTGCAGGCACAGACGCTGGCGGCGCTTTTGCAAAACATGACGCGCGAGCGCTGCCGGCAGATGGCAGAAGCGGCGTATCGCAACGGACGGCGCGAAGCGAATGCCGCGATCGCCGACGTGCTGGAACAACTGGTGAAAACCGCATGAAACACAAAGTCAAACATATCCATTTTGTGGGCATCGGTGCCGAGCCGCGCAGTCGCGTGGCGGAGATGTATTGGGGCGCATGCCGCGCCGCGGATGCTCAAAGCACATGAAACATAAAGTCAAACATATCCATTTCGTAGGCATCGGCGGCAGCGGCATGAGCGGCATCGCCGAAGTCATGCTGAATCTCGGCTATACGGTTTCCGGTTCCGATCTGGGCAGCAGCGCTGTTACCAAACGTCTGGCCGAGCTCGGCGCGAAAGTGAAGCAAGGACATGCCGCGGAAAACATTGCGGGCGCGGATGCGATTGTGACCTCGACCGCGGTGAAGGGCGACAATCCGGAAGTGATCGCTGCGCGCGAGAAGCACATCCCGATCGTGCCGCGCGCCATCATGCTGGGCGAACTGATGCGCCTGAAGCAGGGCATCGCGATCGCCGGCACACACGGCAAGACCACCACCACCAGCCTGGTCGCCAGCATTCTGGCGGAAGGCGGCCTGGATCCGACCTTTGTCATCGGCGGCTTGCTGAACAAGGCCGGCGCGAATGCGCGGTTGGGTACCGGCGAATTCATCGTGGCGGAAGCGGATGAATCGGACGCATCATTTCTGAATCTGACGCCGGTGATCGAAGTCATCACGAACATCGATGCCGATCACATGGAAACCTACGATCACGATATCGAAAAGCTGAAGCAGGCTTTTGTCGATTTCACCCAGCGCCTGCCGTTCTACGGCGTCGCGGTGCTGTGCATGGACGATGCGATCGTGCGCGAAATCATGCCGCGCATCTCCAAGCTGATCACGACCTACGGTTTCCACGAGGAAGCTCAGGTGCGCGCCATCGACGCGCGCGCGGTGGGGGGGCACATGGAATTCACGGTTGTGCAAGACGGCTATCCGCCGCTGGAAGTATGCGTGAACCAACCGGGCATGCACAACGTGCAGAACGCCTGCGCCGCGATCGCCATTGCACGCGAGCTGGGCATTGCCGATGCGGCCACGCAAAAGGCGCTGCGTGAATTCAACGGCGTGGGCCGCCGCTTCACGCGCTACGGCGAGATCCCGATCCCGGCGATCGACGGCAAGTCCGCCGGCACCTTTGCGCTGGTCGACGACTACGGCCATCACCCGGTCGAGACGGCTGCCACGATCGCCGCAGCGCGCGGCGCTTACCCCGGGCGTCGCCTGGTGCTGGCTTTCCAGCCGCATCGCTACACCCGCACGCGCGACCTGTTCGAGGATTTCGTGAAGGTGCTGTCGACGGTCGACCTGCTGGTGCTGGCGGAAGTCTATCCGGCGGGCGAGCAGCCCATCGTTGCTGCAGACGGCCGCACGCTGGCACATGCGCTGCGTGTGGCCGGCAAGGTCGAGCCGGTCTTCGTCGAGCAGATTGCCGACATGTCTTCCACCATTCTGAACATCGTGCGCGACGGCGACGTCGTGATCACGATGGGTGCCGGTTCCATCAGCGGTGTACCGGCGCGTTTAACCCAATCGAGCAACTGAAATGAGCGGACAAGATCTGAAAACGGAATTCGGCAAGGTGGGCGTGCTGTTCGGCGGACGCTCTGCCGAGCGCGAAGTCTCGCTGATGTCAGGCACGGGCGTGCTGGCCGCGCTGAAGTCGCAAGGTGTCGATGCGCACGCCTTCGACCCCGGCCAGCGCAGCCTGGCGGAACTGGCAGCGGAAAAATTCGATCGCGTTTTCATCGCACTGCATGGCCGTTACGGCGAAGACGGCACGCTGCAGGGCGCGCTCGAACAATTGGGCGTGCCCTACACCGGCCCCGGCGTGATGGCCTCGTCGATCGCGATGGACAAGGTGATGACCAAGCGCATCTGGCAAGCCTGCGGTTTGCCGACGCCGAAGTTCGCGGCGCTTGATGCGCAGGCGCCGGACGATGCTGCCTTGCAGGCGGCTGCGCAGGAACTCGGTTTGCCGCTGATGCTGAAGGCGCCGCATGAAGGTTCGACCATCGGCATCAGCAAGGTGACTGAAACGGCGCAGCTGGCGGCGGGATTCGCCTTGTGTGCGAAGTACGACAGCACAGTGCTCGCCGAGCAGTTCGTCAGCGGCCGCGAATTGACGGTGCCGGTGCTGGGCGAGGGGCGCGGCGCACGCGCACTGCCGGTCATCGAAATCCGCGCGCCGGAAGGAAATTACGACTACCAGAACAAATATTTTGGCGAAGAGACGAAATACTTGTGTCCCGCACCGCTGGATCAAGCGTTAACGCTGCGAATTCAGGAGATCGCGGTGCGCGCGTTCAATGCGCTCGGTTGCCGCGGATGGTCGCGCGTGGACTTCATGCTGCGCGGTTCCGACAACGAGCCGTTCCTGCTGGAGATCAATACCTCGCCGGGCATGACCGGACATTCGCTGGTGCCGATGTCGGCGCGCGAGTCTGGCATGAGCTACGAGGAGCTGTGCGTGAAGATTCTGCGTTCCGCAGCGCTCGATCTGAAAGCGTCGCCGGACTGGAAGCCGGTTTAAGAAACGAAGAAAGCGAAACGATATGTGGCAAGACATCAAGACGCTGAATGCAACCGCCAACGCGCTGTTCGCCCTGGTTGCGCTCGCGCTGATTTCTGCCGGCCTGTGGTGGCTCGCGCAGCGGCCGTACTTCACGCTGAAGACGATCCGCGTCGAAGGTGTCGAGCATGCACAGTTGCGCCATATCAATCCGCTGATCGTGCGCGGTGCGGTGCTGTCGCGCATCAAGGGCAATTTCTTTACGGCGAACCTGGATAACGTGCGGCAGGTATTCGAATCGGTGCCATGGGTGCGCAAGGCGACGGTGCGGCGCGAATGGCCGAACGAATTGATCGTCACGCTGGAAGAGCACATGCCGCTCGGCACCTGGGGAGACGACGGCCGCTTGCTGTCGGTAAGGGGAGACGTGTTCACGGCGAACCTGGCCGAGGCGGAAGAAGATGCGCAATTGCTGGCGTTCGACGGACCGACGGGCAGTGAGAAGGAAGTGGTCGCGAGGTTGAGCGACTTGAACGCGTGGTTCGCGCCGCTGCAACTGAACGCCACCAAGCTGGAGTTGTCGGGCCGTTATGCGTGGACCGTTACCCTGAACAATGGCGTGACGGTTGAACTGGGCAGGGAAAAAAGCAGCACGACTTTGAAGGAACGTGTCGATCGGCTGGTCGGAATCTATCCGCAGCTGGTCGAGCGTTTGCAGAACCGGATCGAAAACATCGATATGCGTTACCCGAACGGACTGGCCTTGACAGCACAAGGCCTGACCGCCGGCATCAACAGTAAAAAATAGCAAGCGGAACGACATGACAAAAGACGCAAAAAACCTGATCGTTGGCCTCGACATCGGCACCTCGAAAGTGGTGGCCGTGGTGGCGGAAGTCTTGCCGAATGGCCGCCACGAGGTGATCGGCCTGGGCCAGCACGAATCCAAGGGACTGAAAAAGGGAGTCGTGGTCAATATCGAGGCCACGGTGGAATCGATCCAGCGCGCGCTGGAAGAAGCCGAGCTGATGGCCGACTGCAAGATCCGCAATGTCTACACCGGCATCGCCGGCAGCCACATCCGCAGCTTCAATTCGAGCGGCATGGTGGCGATCAAGGACAAGGAAGTGACGGCGACCGACGTCGCGCGCGTGATCGAAACCGCGAAGGCGGTCAACATCCCGACCGACCAGCAATTGCTGCATACGGTGCCGCAGGAATTCATTGTCGACAATCAGGAAGATGTGCGCGAACCAATCGGCATGAGCGGCATCCGACTCGAGGTCAAGGTGCACATCGTCACCGGCGCCGTGTCCGCTGTGCAGAACATCGTCAAGTGCGTGCGCCGCTGCGGTCTTGAAGTATCCGATCTGATCCTGCAGCCGATGGCATCGGCCGATGCGGTGCTGACGCCGGACGAGAAGGAACTCGGCGTGGTCCTGATCGACATCGGTGGCGGCACGACCGACGTCGCGATCTTCACCGAAGGCGCGATCCGCCATACCGCGGTCATACCGATCGCCGGTGACCAGATCACCAACGACATCGCGATGGCAGTGCGCACGCCGACCGCCGAAGCGGAAGAGATCAAGCTGCGCTACGGCATGGCCAAGCAGGTGCTGGCCGATCCGGGCGAAACGCTGGAAGTGCCGGGTCTCGGCGATCGCGGAACCCGCACGCTGTCGCGGCAGTCTCTGGCAGCAGTGATCGAGCCGCGCGTCGAGGAACTGTTCTCGCTGGTGCATCAGGTCGTGCGCGAATCCGGCTACGAGGAAGTGCTGTCGTCCGGCATCGTGCTGACCGGCGGCACCGCGCTGATGCCGGGCATGGCCGAATTGGCGGAGGACATTTTTCTGAAGCCGGCGCGCCTCGGTACGCCGGAATACAGCGGGCAGTTGGCGGATGTGGTGCGCAGTCCGCGTTATGCAACGGTGCTGGGTTTGTTGTTGGAAGCGAAGAAGCAGTATCTGCGCGGACACATCGTCACGCGTCAGGATGGATCGGCGACGGCCCTGATGCGTCGCATGAAGGAATGGTTTCTCGGTAATTTTTAAATTTAATTTTTGTGTCAACCCGCAGTTGGCAGTTGCTAGGCGTGACACCGCGTGATGTCTAGCAACTGGGAACTGCTCTTTATGAAGGAAATATCATGGAAATCGATATGCTCGAAAATGCCTCCCAAGGTACGGTGATCAAGGTCGTTGGCGTCGGCGGCGCCGGCGGCAATGCGGTGCAGCACATGATCAACAAGGGTGTGTCCGGCGTGGAATTCATCGCCGCCAATACCGACGCGCAGGCACTGGAACAATCCAAGGCGCATAACCTGATCCAGATCGGCGAGACCGGCCTGGGTGCAGGCATGAAGCCGGCAGTCGGCCGCCAACTGGCGGAAGAGTCGCGTGCACGCATCGAAGATGCACTGCGCGGCGCACACATGGTCTTCATCGCGGCCGGCATGGGCGGCGGCACCGGCACCGGCGCTGCACCGATCGTCGCGCAAGTGGCGAAAGAGCAGGGCGCGCTGACGGTGGCGGTGGTGTCGAAGCCATTCTCGTACGAGGGCAAGAAATGCATGGACATCGCCGAAGAAGGCCTGGAAGCGCTGTCCGAGCACGTCGATTCGCTGATCATCATCCTGAATGAAAAACTGGAAGAGATCTACGAAGATGACAGCATGATCGAATGGCTGCAGCATGCCGACGACGTGCTGAACAATGCGGTTGCCGGCATTGCCGAGATCATCAATGTTCCCGGCCACATCAACGTCGACTTCAACGACGTCAAGACCATCATGGGCGAACAGGGCAAGGCGATGATGGGTACGGCGACGGCGAACGGCGTCGACCGTGCGCGTATCGCGGCGGAACAGGCAGTCGCCTCGCCGCTGCTGGACGGCATCGACCTGTCCGGCGCGCGCGGCGTGCTGGTCAACGTCACCGCCAGCCGCGGCCTGAAGGGCAAGGAAATCAAGGAAGTCATGGCCACCGTGCGCGCCTTCGCCGCGCCGGATGCGTCGATCGCGCAAGGCATCGCCTACGACGACGAGATGGGCGACGACATCCGCGTCACCGTGGTGGCAACCGGTCTCGGCCGTGCGCGCAAGGGCGTTCAGCTGGTGCAGACGCCGATGCTGCGCACCGGCACGCACAACGAGCCGATGATGGCTGCCGGCATGCAGAACGGCGCCGCGCAAGCAGCGGGCGCATTCGAAGGCCTGAAGGCGCCGGCAGTATGGCGCCGCGAATCGGCCTCGGACACGGTGCGCGCGCTGGAGAAGAACGGCATGGAAACCTATGACATTCCGGCCTTCCTGCGCAAGCAGGCCGACTGAGCAAGCTGACTGAGTAAGCCGGCGATGCCGCGTTCCCTCAGCTGATGTTGTCAAATTGGCTGCAGAAAAAGACGGAACAAGGCATACTTCGGACTTCACGCCGCGCCTGTAGTGCGCGGCGTTTTTCCACCCGGCATCGCCGTAACTATTAATAGAGGACTACCATGACGATCAAAGTAGGTGATCAGCTGCCCGAAGCGCGGCTCGCAGAATACAAGGACGTGGCAAGCGAAGGTTGCTCGATCGGCCCGAACAAGGTAATGGTGCATGAAGCAACCAAAGGCAAGAAGATCGCAATCTTCGCGGTGCCGGGCGCTTTTACGCCGACCTGCTCCGAACAGCACGCGCCTGGCTACATCAAGGCGGCCGACCAGTTCAAGGCCAAGGGCGTCGATGAAATCTGGTGCATCTCCGTCAACGATCCGTTCGTGATGGGCGCCTGGGCACGCGACCAGAAAGCCGGCGACAAGGTGCGCTTCATTGCCGACGGCAGCGGTGTATTCACCAAGGCATTGGGCCTGGAATTCGACCTGACCAAGGGCGGCCTCGGCGTGCGTTCGCAGCGTTACTCGATGCTGGTGGACGACGGCGTGGTCAAAGCGTTGAACGTGGAAGACAGCGGCCACCTGGAAACCTCGACCGCAGAAAAGCTGCTGGAACAGATCTAAGGCTGATCCTGCACTAAAACGGCGCCTCGCAGGGGCGCCGTTTTCATTGGCGGACGCGATACAGCTCGTTACAAAAATACGGCCGCGCGCTGTTGC
>DATMTZ010000316.1:0-5440 GCA_035563975.1 Oxalicibacterium sp.
GTTGTTGATTCTTCTTCCACCCACCCCTCTACCGCATCTTCCTCTTCGCTTTATCGTTTCATGCTGTTCGTAGCCGCAGTAATGTTTTCAAACTTTCCAGATCGAGGTCCTGATGCCCCTGCCTAAAATTCCGACCAAGCCTGCTGCATTGCTGTCACCGCAAGACTATCCGAAGGCGGATAAGGACAAGATTGTCAAATCGCTGAAATTGATCGAACCGCTCGCGCGCAAGCCGGAAGCTGAACCGGCAGCACGCGCACGCACCGAGGAACGCCTGCCCGACATCAAGCCGCGCATCGCGGAAGCACGCGACGCCGCGCCGCAGAAATCCGGCGGCCGCCGCACCAATGCCAAGGCGGGGCCGAAGAAACTGTTCGTGCTCGACACCAATGTGCTGATGCACGACCCGACCGCACTGTTCCGCTTCGAGGAGCACGACGTCTACCTGCCGATGATCACGCTGGAAGAACTGGACGATCACAAGAAAGGCATGTCGGAAGTGGCGCGCAATGCGCGCCAGGTCTCGCGCTCGCTCGATGCACTGGTCGGCGGTGTCGAAGAAAGCGCGATCGATGAAGGCATTCCGCTTTCCAAACTGGGCAACAAGGATGCCCGGGGCAGCCTGTTCTTCCAGACCCGGCTGCAGGACATCACGGCGCCGGAAGGCCTGCCGGTCGGCAAGGCCGACAACCAGATTCTCGGCGTGGTGCAGGCGCTCGAAAGCCAGCATCCCGGACGGCCGGTGGTGCTGGTGTCGAAAGACATCAACATGCGCATCAAGGCGCGTGCGCTGGGCCTGCCGGCGGAAGAATATTTCAACGACCATGTGCTGGAAGACACCGACCTGCTGTACTCGGGCATCATGCAGCTGCCGGACGACTTCTGGGCCAAGCACGGCAAGGGCATGGAGTCATGGCAGGAAAACAAGCACGGCACCGGCTATACCTTTTACCGGCTGAGCGGACCGCTGGTGCCGCAGATGCTGATCAACCAGTTCGTCTTCATGGAACCGCAGAACGGCGAAGCGTCGTTCTACGGCCAGGTGCGCCAGATCAACGGCAAGACGGCCGTGATCCAGACCTTGCGCGACTACACGCACACGAAGAACAGCGTGTGGGGCGTGACGGCACGCAACCGCGAACAGAACTTTGCGCTGAACCTGCTGATGGATCCGGAATGCGATTTCGTCACGCTGCTCGGTCAGGCCGGCACCGGCAAGACGCTGCTTGCCCTGGCTTCGGGTCTGGCACAGGTGCTGGAAACCAAGCTCTACAGCGAGATCATCGTGACGCGCGTGACGGTGCCGGTCGGTGAAGACATCGGTTTCCTGCCTGGCACGGAGGAAGAAAAGATGTCGCCATGGATGGGCGCCTTCGACGACAACCTGGAAGTGCTGAACAAGTCCGACAACGACGCCGGAGAATGGGGCCGCGCCGCCACGCAGGACCTGATCCGTTCGCGCATCAAGATCAAGTCGCTGAACTTCATGCGCGGCCGCACCTTCGTCAACAAGTATCTGATCATCGACGAGGCGCAGAACCTGACGCCGAAACAGATGAAGACGCTGGTGACGCGCGCCGGCCCGGGCACGAAGATCGTCTGCCTCGGCAACATCGCGCAGATCGACACGCCTTACCTGACCGAAGGTTCGAGCGGCCTGACCTACGTGGTCGACCGCTTCAAGGGCTGGACGCACAGCGGTCACGTAACCTTGGCGCGCGGCGAACGCTCGCGCCTGGCCGACCACGCCAGCGACGTGCTGTAAGCGCGCTCAGCCAAACAAAAAGCCTGTCCGTCTTGCGACGGGCAGGCTTTTTCTTTTCGGGCATCTCTCTGCTAGAACAGCAGCGTTCCGATCCACCAGGCGATCGCGGCGACGAAAGCCGATGCGGGAATCGTAAAGATCCATGCCCATACGATATTGCCGGCCACGCCCCAGCGCACCGCCGACATCTTCCGCGTCGCGCCGACGCCGACGATGGCGCCGGTGATCGTATGCGTGGTCGACACCGGCACGCCCAGCGCAGTGGCGAGGAACAGCGTAGCCGCACCGCCGCATTCGGCGCAGAAACCGCCCACCGGCTTCAGCTTGGTGATCTTCTGTCCCATGGTGCGCACAATGCGCCAGCCGCCGAACAGCGTGCCGAGGCTGATCGCGCTGTAGCAGCTGATGATGACCCAGGTCGGCAAGGGATCGGCTGAAGTGCTGACACCGGCGGCGATCAGCAGCATCCAGATGATGCCCATGGTTTTCTGCGCATCGTTGCCGCCGTGGCCGAGGCTGTACATGGCTGCGGAAAACAGCTGCAGGCGGCGGAACCAGCGATCGACATTGCGCTGCGAACTGCGCACGAACATCCACGACACCAGTACCATCATCAGCGAGCCGAACACGAACCCCAGCAACGGCGACAGCACGATGAACAGGATGGTCTTCAACAGGCCGGATGCGACCAGCGCCCCCGTACCCGCCTTCGCGACGGCCGCACCGACCAGGCCTCCGATCAGCGCATGCGAAGACGAAGAAGGAAGGCCAAAATACCAGGTCAGCAGGTTCCAGAAAATGGCGCCCATCAGCGCACCGAACACCACGTACTGGTCGATCACCACGGGATCGATCGTGCCCGTGCCGATCGTCATTGCCACTTTCAGGTGAAAGATGCCGATCGCGATGAAATTGAATACCGCCGCCATCACGACCGCAACCTGCGGCTTCAGCACGCCGGTCGACACCACCGTTGCAATCGCATTGGCGGCATCGTGAAAGCCGTTCATGAAATCGAAGATCAGCGCGAGCGCGATCAGAGAGGCGAGAACGTAAAAACTTATCTGGAAAGTCTGCATGAATGATTCACTTTTATTCTGTTTGCGCAGTCGCCCATGTCGCCAAAGAACGCAGCACGAAAGCGCGCATCCGCGACAGCGCGACCGTTCTCACACTCAAGCGTTTTCGACGATGATGCCTTCGATGATGTTGGAAACGTCCTCGCAACGATCGGTCACGGTTTCCAGCAGTTCGTAGATGGCCTTCAGCTTGATCAGGTTGCGCACGTCCGGTTCTTCGCGGAACAGCTTCGACATGGCGGCACGCATCACGTGGTCCGCATCCGATTCCAGGCGGTCGATTTCCTTGCAGATTTCCAGGATCTGGCGCGAATTGTCCATGTTGTGCAGCAGGCCGACGGCCGAGCCGACTTTCTCCGTACACGCCAGGCACAGTTCGGCGAGGCGCTTGGCTTCAGGCGTGATGGCCTTGATGTCGTATAGCGAGATCGTCTGCGCTGCATCTTCCAGCAGATCGAGGATGTCGTCCATGCGGGAAATCAGCTGGTGGATGTCGTCGCGATCCAGCGGCGTGATGAAGGTCTTGTGCAAGGCGTCGAGCGTCGCATGCGTGACCTTGTCGGCCTGCTTCTCGATGCTTTCGATCGCGTGCACGCGAATTTCGAGATCATCGAAATTGGTCATCAGCGCGACCATTTCCTTCGCGCCCTTGACGCACAGGCCCGCATGCTCGTTGAAGAGATCGAAGAATTTGCCTTCTTTCGGCAGGAGTCGTCCAAACATGATTGCTCTCTCTGTATGCTAAAAATTCAAATCGCAAAACCGGCGCCGCGCGCTAGTCGCCCTGGTAAATCGATGCGCCGCCCGTGTAGTTCTCGAACTTGGTGTACTGCCCAAGAAAGGTCAGGCGCACTGCGCCGATCGGGCCGTTACGCTGCTTGCCGATGATGATCTCCGCCGTGCCTTTGTCCGGCGAATCGGGGTTGTACACTTCGTCGCGGTAGATGAACAGGATCACGTCGGCGTCCTGCTCGATGGCGCCCGATTCGCGCAGGTCGGACATCACCGGACGCTTGTTCGGACGCTGCTCCAGCGAGCGATTCAGCTGCGACAGCGCAATGACCGGGCAATTGAGTTCCTTCGCGAGACCTTTCAGGTTACGCGAGATCTCCGAAATCTCGGTCGCGCGGTTTTCGCCGGCGGAGTTCGCCGCCATCAGCTGCAGGTAATCGATGATGATCAGGCCGAGCTTGCCGCACTGGCGCGCAAGGCGGCGTGAACGCGCACGCAATTCCATCGAGTTCAGCGCGGGCGTCTCGTCGATGTACAGTTGCGCGTCGTTCATCTTCTGGATGGCATGCGTGAGGCGCGGCCAGTCTTCATCGACCAGGCGACCGGTACGCAGTCGATGCTGATCGAGGCGGCCGACCGACCCCAGCATACGCATTGCGAGCTGAGTGCCGCCCATCTCCATCGAGAAGACGGCGACCGGCAGGCCGCTTTCGATCGCGACGTTCTCGCCGATATTGATCGAGAACGCGGTCTTGCCCATCGATGGACGGCCGGCGACGATGACCAGATCGCCTGGCTGCAGGCCGGACGTCATGCGGTCCAGATCGGCAAAGCCGGTCGGCACGCCGGTGATGTCGCTGGTGCTGTCCCGGTTGTACAGTTCGTCGATGCGCTCAACCACCTGCGTCAGCAGCGGCTGGATTTCCTGGAAGCCCTGCGCGCCGCGCGCGCCTTCTTCCGCGATCGAGAATATCTTGGATTCCGCCTCGTCCAGCATCTGCTTGACTTCCTTGCCTTGCGGATTGAAAGCCTGGCCGGAAATTTCGTCGGAAACAGTGATCAGCTTGCGCAGCACGGCGCGGTCGCGCACGATTTCGGCATAGCGGCGGATATTTGCTGCGGACGGCGTGTTTTGCGCCAGTGCATTCAGATAGGCGACGCCGCCGACCTCGTCCGCCTTGCCGCTGTTGGTCAGCGCTTCGAACACGGTAATGACGTCCGCAGGCCGCGAGCCGTTGATCAGCTTGACGATGTGCTGAAAGATGATGCGATGGTCGTAGCGGTAGAAATCTTCCTGGCTGACGAAGTCCGCAATGCGGTCCCACGCCGCGTTGTCCAGTAGCAGGCCACCCAGAACGGATTGTTCGGATTCGATGGAATGCGGGGGAACACGGAGGGAGTCGAGTTGCGGATCGGCTGGCGTATTCATGGCGCGCATTATACCTTCTGCAAGCAGGCGCTTCGGCGAAACGGACAAGAAAAAAGCCGGGAAAACCCGGCTTTTTGTTGCATCAAATGCGTATTGAAACGCGACGTATTGCTTAGGCTTGTTCGCCGACCACGCTGACCGTGATATCGACGACGACGTCCGTGTGCAGCGCAACGGCAACAGCGTGGTCGCCGGTGGTCTTCAACGGGCCTTGCGGCATGCGGATGTTTGCCTTCTCAACGGCAAAACCTTGCTTGCCCAGCGCTTCGGCGATGTCGAAGTTGGTGACGGAACCGAACAGGCGGCCGTCCACACCGGCTTTCTGTGCGATCTGGATCGATTGACCGGACAGCTTTTCGCCCTGACCCTGCGCAGCCGCCAGCTTTTCAGCAGCGACTTTTTCCAGCTCGGCGCGCTTGACTTCGAATTCAGCCA
>DATMTZ010000317.1:0-4593 GCA_035563975.1 Oxalicibacterium sp.
GTCGGTTTCCTGTATCGACACGAAGTTCTCGATCGCCAGCGTATCGAGCACCTGGCCGCCGAAGCGTTCCGACACCACGCCGGTGCGGATGCCCTTGCGCGCCGCATAAATCGCGGCCGCCGCGCCGGCAGGGCCGCCACCGACGATCAGCACGTCATATGGTGCTTTCGCGCTCAGCTCTTCCGCCTTGCGCTTGTTGCCGCCGGTGTCCAGCTTGGCGAGAATCTGCTCGATACCGACACGGCCGGATTCGAACGGCTGCCCGTTCAGGAACACAGTCGGCACCGCCATGATTTCGCGTTCCTTGACCTCGTCCTGGAATAAACCGCCGTCGATCGTGATCGCCTTGATGCGCGGGTTCAGCAGCGCCATCACATTGATCGCCTGCACCACCTCCGGACAGTTATGGCAGGACAGCGACATATAGGTTTCGAAGGTGTAATCGCCATCCAGGTTGCGAATCTGCTCGATCACGGATTCTTCGAGTTTCAACGGGTGGCCGCCGGTCTGCAGCAGTGCAAGCACCAGCGACGTGAATTCGTGGCCCATCGGAATCGCGGCAAACTGAATGCCTGCGTGTGCGTCCGGGCGTTTGATAACAAAAGACGGTTTGCGCTCGTCATCGTCGGTGCGTTCGACCAGGGTGATCTTGTCGCTCAATACAACGATCTCCTGCAGCAGTTCCTGCAGTTCGCGCGATTTTTCGCCGCCATCGAGCGATGCAACGATCTCGATCGGCTGAACGATGCGCTCCAAATAGCCTTTCAATTGGTCTCTGAGATTTGCATCCAGCATGATGGTCCCTACTTTCTTCAGTGAATATCGGTTGCTGCCGCCGAACCCGGCGGGTTCGGCTGTGCAGCGGTACTGCTTGTTACTGCCTGATTAGATCTTGCCGACCAGGTCCAGCGACGGAGCCAGGGTCTTTTCGCCTTCTTTCCACTTGGCCGGGCACACTTCGTTCGGGTGAGCAGCGGTGTACTGAGCGGCTTTCAGCTTGCGCAGCGTTTCGGAAACGTCACGAGCGATTTCGTTCGAGTGGATTTCCAGGGTCTTGATCACGCCGTCCGGGTTGACGATGAAGGTGCCGCGCAACGCCAGGCCTTCTTCCGGGATATGCACGCCGAATGCGTTGGTCAGTTGATGAGTTGGATCGCCCACCAGCGGGAATTTCGCCTTGCCGACTGCCGGCGAGGTTTCGTGCCAGACCTTGTGCGAGAAATGCGTATCGGTCGTAACGATATAGACTTCCGTACCCAGTTTCTGGAATTCAGCATAGCTGTCAGCTGCATCCTCGACTTCGGTCGGGCAGTTGAAAGTGAAAGCTGCCGGCATGAAGATCAGAACGGACCATTTGCCCTTCAGCGATTGTTCGGTGACTTCGATGAACTTGCCGTTGTGGAAGGCCTGCGTCTTGAACGGCTGGACTTGCGTATTGATAAGGGACATGTCGTTTTCCTCTAAGTGGGTTAAAAAAGTGGTTGAAAACCGTATGAGTTCGAATCTTAAAGAAGATAGTCTCATTTGCATAATTGATTTATTTTACAAAATCAATTTGTTTTCGCTATGGTTTGGACGTGACGAGAGCCAATAACGAATTGGCTATTATGCATGTTCGCGATGGGGCACGTGCGAAGCGCCAAGGCTGCCAAAACGGCAATGACTTTATAATGGGCGTTCGCCGCGCACGCGCCCCACTATCATTCGGCACGTTTTTTCATGACCCCACCCACCTCTACCACTCCGCCCGCCGGCATCAGCCCGCAAGAATGGCAAGTCCGCATCGACCTCGCCGCCTGCTATCACCTGTGCGCATTGAAAGGCTGGGATGACTTGATCTACACGCACATCTCAGCCACGGTTCCGGGCGAGGAACAGCACTTCCTGATCAACCCCTTCGGCTACCGTTTCGACGAGATCACGGCGTCCAACCTGGTCAAGATCGACCTGAAGGGCAACATCATCGGCGACCAGAAGGCGCGCGTGAACGTGACCGGTTTTGCGATCCACGGCGCGGTGCACAGCGCGCGCAAGGATGCGATGTGCGTGATGCACCTGCATAACGAAAACGGCGTCGCAGTCGGCATGCAGCAGGGCGGCCTTCTGCCGCTGTCGCAGCACGCGATGCGCTTTTACCAGCAGCTCGGCTATCACGACTATGAAGGCCTGGCGCTGTCGCCGACCGAGCAGACGCGCATGCTGGAGCGCCTTGGCAGCTATCCCGCCATGCTGCTGCGCAATCATGGCACGCTGATCAGCGGCCGCACGATTGCCGAAGCCTATGTGCTGATGGATACGCTGGACAAGGCGTGCTCGTTCCAGCTGAAGGCGCAATCCGGCGGCGGCCCGCTGAACATCCCGGCACCGGAGATCTGCGCCAAAACCTACAAGGAATTGCTGGGCGACGGCTCGCCGGAAGGGGTGCTGGAATGGCCGGCGCTGCTGCGCAAGCTTGATGCCGTCTCACCAGCCTATCGAAACTGAACGGCACCAGCGTAACCGATTCTCTCTACCCATCCAGAAAGGAAAACCCATGCCAACTATCAACGTTCAACTGTTCGAAGGCCGTACGCCGGAGCAAAAGAAAGCTTTCGTCAAGGCCATCACCGAAGTGACCTGCCAGACGCTGGATTCCAGCCCCGAATCGGTCGACATCATCATCTCGGAAGTCAAACGTGAAAACTGGGCGACCGGCGGCAAGCTCTGGTCGGAGTAATTGCACCGTCAGTTGCAGAATCGCGATCAGTCCGCATCTGTATTCGTCCCGAATCGGAAGGGCTGATCGATGAACGCAAGAACCGTCAAACATGTTTTCCCCGCCGTGCGCGAAGACATCGCCGATCTGCAGACCTGGCGCGCGATACCGACGCAGTACATCGATCATCTCGATCCCTTCCTTTTTCTGAATCACCACGGCCGGCAGGTTTATCCGCCGGGCAATCGCGGCTTGCCCTTCGGCCCGCATCCGCATCGCGGCTTCGAAACCGTAACGTTTATTCTTGAAGGCGATATCGCGCACCGCGACAACCGCGGCCATGAGAGCGTGATCGGCCCGCAAGGCGTGCAATGGATGACGGCCGGACGCGGCCTGGTGCACTCGGAAACCTCATCGGAACAATTCAAAAGGACCGGCGGTCTGCTCGAAGTCCTGCAGCTATGGGTCAATCTTCCCGCGCGGCTGAAAATGACCGGCCCGCGCTACATCGGCCTGCAGGCAAACGACATTCCGGTGTTTGCAGAAGACGCGGGCCGCGCCGTGATACAGCTGATTTCCGGCGCATGGCAGGACAAGCGCGGCCCGGTTCAAACGCTGACCGATGTCACCTGCATGACGCTCCGTTTGCAGCCGGACTCAGTGCTGCAGTTATCGATTCCGGCTGGCCACAATGTGTTTTTTTACGTCGTACGCGGCGGTGTCCAGGTAAACCGGCAAGCGGCCGGAGCGCGCCATCTGGTCGATTTCGCCCATGACGGCGAGCAACTCGGCCTCACTGCGACGCAGGCCAGCCTGGTATTGCTGTGCCATGCCGCGCCTTTCGGCGAACCGATCGTGGCCCATGGTCCTTTTGTGATGAATACGCAGGAGGAGATCCTGCAGGCGATCAGCGACTATCAGGCAGGGCGTTTCGAATTCTGATTCCGGACTCGGCGTCCCCGCGCTATGTGGCGCAACGCACAGACGCATCCTCGCAGTAGTACGATGATCTCCGTACGGATTGAAAGAGGCGATTGCGATGAACAAGGCATTCGTCAAGGAAGACGATAGCGACGAACTTCCACCCTTGCCCGACATGCCGGAAGGCGTGCGGAACTATGTCACCCCGGCCGGCCACCAGGCAATGCGCGACGCCTTGCGCGATCTGGAGCTGCAATCGCCTGCGACGGCGCGCACGCGCGAGATCGAACAGCGTATCCAGTACCTGCGCAGCCGCCTCGAAACGATGGAAATTGTGGACGCCAGCGTGCATGCCGGCAGCGAGCGCATCTATTTCGGCGCTACCGTCACCTATCAGGATACTGCGCAGGACGAGCACACGGTGACGCTGGTCGGCATCGACGAAGCCGATGCCGCGCAAGGGCGGATCAGTTGGTTGTCGCCCGTCGCACAGGCTCTGCTTGGCGCATACGAAGGTGATTCGGTGGAATTGACCGGCGTCGACGCGTCCGCGGAGTTGACGATTACCGATGTGCGCTATCCGCAACCCGCCAAGTAAAAGCCACGCGGATCTCCCGCACGGCCACGCAAAGGAGCACGAGCATGACTACCGACCATCGTCCGCTGCATGAAAAGGCGCCCGCCGAAAATCCGCGTGCCGTGCCGAAATCGCATGAAGAAAAGCTCCTGGACAGCGCCTTGAAGCAAACCTTTCCCGCCAGCGATCCGGTCGCCGAAATGCCTTGCGACACGCCGCTGCCGGAAGAAGAAAAAGCCAAGGAGACCCTGCTCGATACCGCAATTGAAATGAGCTTCCCAGCCAGCGATCCGATTTCGGTGCAATCCGGCATCACGCGCATCGAAAGAGCCCCGGATGCGGTCGACGCCCACGCTGATCACCAGAACATCAACGAAGTGGAAGAAACGACGGGGAAGAC
>DATMTZ010000318.1:0-3191 GCA_035563975.1 Oxalicibacterium sp.
ATCCGGTGGGCCCGCCGACTGCCTTGTCGTAATTGCTCGCAGTATAAATCGCGATCAGCGACGCCATCCGCTCGAGCATGTCGCGGTCGGTTGCACCCAGCGAATAGGTGCCGCCAAAGGTGTTTGCCCGCTGATAAAAAACCGGCGACGCAATCACCTTGCCCGTCGACGCATCGACGTACCGCAAATTCAGCACAAGGACGGAGTCGCCCGCCAGCACGCCCAGTCCGAAGCGGGCTCCCTTGCCGACGTAACGGGCATTGGCGCAGGAAGGCTCGATCAGCAGCTTGCGCTGCGGCGCGTTCGGTGCCGGCGAGGCCTTCCAGTTTTCGATCAGCTTGCCGATTTTCACGCGCAGCTTGGCCTGCACCAGTGTCAGCGCGATGTCGCCGCCGCGTTCCTGCACGCAATCGGAACCGCGATCCATCGGTTTCAGCTCGAAGTCGGAGAAATTGGCGAATACCTCGGCCGGTGGCGGATTTTTATCGCTCGCCGGCAGCTTGACGTTTGCCGCGCAACCGCCCAACAGCAGTGCCAGAATCGTTGCCATTGCAAAACCGCCGCTTGCCGCGGATCGCGCAAACTTCCTCATGTTTGTCGTCTCCCGTTTTGTCGCTACTGCGCCTTATCGATGGCGCTTGAATATCAGCGAGGTATTGATGCCGCCGAATGCAAAGTTATTCGACATTACATACTCGCAGTCGAGCGCCCTACCCTCTCGCACGATGTAATCCAGTTCGGCGCACTCCGGATCGATCTGCTGCAGATTGATGGTCGGCGCGAACCAGCCTTCGCGCATCATCTGGATACTGATCCAGGCCTCCAGCGCGCCGCAGGCGCCAAGCGTATGGCCCATGTAGCTCTTCAGCGAGCTGATCGGCATGCGTTTGCCGAATACCCGCGCGGTCGCTTGCGATTCCGCGACGTCGCCATGCGCGGTGCCGGTGCCGTGCGCATTGACGTAGCCGATGTCCTGCGGCTGCAGGCCGGCGTCTTCCAGCGCGAGTTGCATCGCGATCTTCATGGTTTCCGCGTTCGGCTGCGTCACGTGGCAGCCATCGCTGTTGGTGCCGAATCCGACCAGCTCCGCGTAGATCGTCGCGCCGCGCGCCTTCGCATGTTCCATCTCTTCCAGGATCAGGCAGCCGGCGCCCTCGCCGATCACGAGACCGTCGCGATTCGCATCGAAAGGACGCGGCGTGGTCTCCGGCGCATCGTTGCGCACGCTGGTCGCGAACAGCGTGTCGAACACCGCCGCTTCGGTCGCATCCAATTCCTCCGCGCCGCCGGCGATCATCGCGCTCTGCTGGCCGTTGCGGATCGCCTCGTACGCGTAGCCGATGCCCTGGCTGCCGGACGTGCAGGCGCTCGACGTGGTGATCACGCGGCCGGTCAGGCCGAAGAACACGCCGATGTTGACCGGCGCCGTGTGCGCCATCATCTTGATATAGGTCGTCGCGTTGATGCCCTTGGTCGTGCGGTCTTCCATCATGCGGCCGAAGTCGCCGATCGCGCTCGGCGTGCCGGCGGACGAGCCGTAGGAAATGCCCATGCGGCCGCTGGTCAGCAGCGGGGCGTCGATCAGACCCGCATCGATCAGCGCCAGTTCGCTGGCCCGCGTTGCCATCAGCGCGATGCGGCCCATGCTGCGCGTGGTCTTGCGGTTGAAACGCTCCGACAAGTCGAAAGGCGCGGCCGGCCCGCCGAGCTGCGTGTTCAAGCCTTCGTAATTGGCCCAATCCTCCATGCGCACGATCGCATTGCGGTATTCGCCGAGCCGCGCGCGCACCGACACCCAGTCGTTGCCGATCGGGCTGATGCCGGCCATACCGGTGACGGCCACGCGCTTCATTTCCCGCTTCACCTCCCTGCTCATGCCAGGCCTCCATTGACCGAGATCACCTGACGCGTGATGTAGGCCGCATCGTCGTTGAGCAGGAAGCTGACGGTCGCCGCCACTTCTTCCGGTCTGCCAACGCGGCGCGCGGGAATCATCTTCATCGCTTCTTCCATCGGCACCTCCGCGATCATGTCGGTTTCGATCAGGCCGGGCGCCACGCAGTTGACGGTGATGTCGCGCTTGGCCAGCTCCAGCGCCAGCGCCTTGGTGGCGCCGATGATGCCGGCCTTGGCGGCACTGTAATTCACCTGGCCGCGGTTGCCGATCAGACCCGATACCGAGGCCAGCGTCACGATGCGGCCCGGCTTGCGCCGCTGCACCATCGGCATGACGAGCGGATTGAGCACGTTGAAAAACCCATCAAGATTGGTCTGCAGCACGATATCCCAGTCTTCTCCGGACATCGCGGGAAAGGCGTTGTCGCGCGCGATGCCGGCATTGCACACCACGCCGTAGTAGCAGCCATGCTGTTCGACGTCCGCCAGCAGCGCCGCCGCAGATGCTTCACGGTTGCCGATGTCGAACTGCAGCACGCGTGTGGCGCGTCCCATCGCGGCAATTTCCTGCGCCACCGCATCGGCCTCATCGCGCCTGCTGCGGCAATGCAGGACCACGTCATAGCCGTCGCGCGCGAGTCGCAGCGCGATCGCCTTGCCGATACCGCGCGACGAACCGGTCACCAATACACTCTTATTCATCCTGCACCTTCATTTCCTGCAAAAAATCGCTTACGTTGTCCGGCTGAAAAACCGTGATGGTGGCGCTGGCCAGCGGCGCGCCCGGCTGCGCTGCATCCTCGATGCGGCATTCAAAGGCGCCCAGACCGTTTTCTCCCTGCAGCGTGCGCTGCACATGGACATGCAGCCTGCTTCCCATCGCAAATGCCGGACGCGCGCACTCGTAGCGGCGCGAGCCGAGCAGAAAACCCACGCGCACCGGTTCGCCGCGCTGCCGCGCTTCGTAGCCGGCGAAAGCCGCCACCGCCTGCGCCATGTATTCGATGCCGACCCAGGAGCCGACACCCTGCCCGTCGCAGAACAAGGTCTGCGGTCCGATTGCGACTTCCGCGCACAGCATGTCCTTTTCCACGCTGACGACGCGGTCCAGCAGCACCATCGGGCCTGCATGCGGCACCAGCTCTCGTACATCGGGCAGCATCAGTCTGCCCTTCCCAGCACAAGTGTCGCATTGGAACCGCCGAAGGCAAACGAATTGCTCAACGCATAGCGCAGCGGCCGGCCCAGCGCAGCACCGGGCGCCGCAACATTCAGCGCCGGCAACGCGGCATCGC
>DATMTZ010000319.1:0-4477 GCA_035563975.1 Oxalicibacterium sp.
CGATCTCGATTACCTGAAGATCGACAAGTCCTTCGTCGACACGCTGGGCACCGACGCCGCCACCAGCAACGTCGCGCTGCACATCATCGAGATGTCCAAGTCGCTGAAGCTGGACATGATTGCGGAAGGCGTGGAGACCGAGACGCAGGCCGAAATCCTGCGCGAGCGCGGCGTGCAGTATGCGCAGGGCTGGCTGTTCGCCAAGCCGATGCCGATCATGGAGCTGATGCGCTTCGTCGCCGCCAACAACCGGCAGCCGGTCTTGCCCTTCGCCGCCCAGCAGGTAATGTTCGCCGCTTCCTGATCCCGTTCCACCGCCGCGAACCAAGTCCGCCGCGCGCGACTCTACCTGTCATCGCTTGAACGAGGGACGCCATGCAGGAAGAGGAACAGTACGCCCAGCTCGCGCGCATGCGCCGCATTGCGACCGGCCTGCTGGTGCTGATGACCATCGTGTTCGTGCTGGCCAGGCTGTTCGAGGAGCGCTACGCCGGCCTCGATTTCGTCCGCGCATTTGCCGAAGCGGCGATGATCGGCGCGCTGGCGGACTGGTTTGCCGTGTCCGCATTGTTCCGCCATCCGTTCGGCCTGCCGATTCCGCATACCGCGATCATCCCGCGCAACAAGGACCGCATCGGCGCCAGCATCGCCAATTTTCTCGAACACAATTTCATCACGCACGAAGTCATCGATGCCGAACTGCGCCGCATCGATTTCACCGGCGTGGCGGCGGGCTGGCTGCGGCAGCCGGACAACAGCCGCAGCGTCGCGCGACAGGTGGTCGGCAGCATGCCGGCGCTGCTGCGCATGGTGGACGACGAAGACGTCGGACGCTTTTTGCAGGGCAGGGCGGCGAGCGCGCTGCGGCGGATACGCTTCGCGCCGCTGTTGGGCGAGCTGCTGTCCATCCTGATCGCAGGCGGGCGGCACCAGCAACTGTTCGACCAGATCCTGCGGCTGGCGGCAAATGGCCTGGAGCAGAACCGCGCCTACATCCGGCAGAAGATTCACGAGAAAAGTCCGCGCTGGATTCCGAAGTCCATCGACGAGCGCTTCTTCGTGCGGCTGATGGAAGAGGTGCACAAGGTGCTGGAAGAGATGACGGCGGAAGACAGCGAGTGGCGCGCGCATTTCCAGCAGGCTCTGGAAGACTGGGTCGCGCGCCTGCGCAGTTCACCGGAAAGCGAGCAGAAGATCGCCGCCATCGTCAACGACACGCTGGCGCACCCGCTGTTCCGCGGTTACATCGACCAGGTCTGGCAGGATGTCAGGCAGCGCGTGCTGCGCGATGCCGAAGCGGAAGATTCAAAAGCCGTCGCGCTGATCGAGCAGGGCTTGCGCGCCTTTGCCGATGCGCTGGCGCAGGACGAGACGGTGCGCACGAAGCTGAATGCGTGGATCGCCGCCTTTGCGACGCAGGCGGTGGTGGCGCAGCGCCATACGATTGCCGACCTGGTGCGGCGCGTGATCGAGCAATGGGATGCGGAGACGGTGTCGCGCAAGTTCGAGCTGTATGTGGGCAAGGACCTGCAATACATCCGCATCAACGGCACGCTGGTCGGCGGCACTGTCGGTTTGCTGCTGCATGTGCTGACGCTGGGGTTGTGAGCGGCGCGCGCCTATTTTGCAATCAGGTCCGGCGTGACGACCGCGCGCAGGTAATTGCCGAGCACATCGCCGCGCTGTCGCTGCGCGATCCACCAGACATTGCCCTTGCGGATGGTCCAGTCCTGTTTCTCGCCGGTCATCAGCAGCGCCGCAACCTGCCCCAGCGTCGGCTGATGGCCGATCACCAGCACCGGTTCGCGGCTGCCGGGCCAGTGCGCCGCCTGCAAGATGCGCTCGGCCGTCGACTCCGGCGCCAGATCGTCGACGATCTTGAATTTTCGCCCCAGCGCCTCGGCAGTCTGCACCGTGCGCGTGGCCGGGCTGCAGAGGATGCGGCAGGTGTTGGGCAGGTTGCGTTCCAGCCATTCGCCCATTTTCGACGCCTGCTTGTGGCCCTTCGGCGTCAATGCGCGGCCCTCGTCGGGCTCGCCCATTTCCGCTTCCGCATGCCGCCACAGGATCAGTTCCATCGCTACTCCGCCGGTGCGCCCAGCAGCTGCATCAGGTATTGCTGCGCGCTGAAGGCGGACAGCTTGTTGCGCGCCTTGCGCCGGTGATACATGCCGTCAGAGTCCAGTTCCCACGCGTTCAGGTTGTCCTTCAGGTAGGGGTTCAGGCCCTCGGTGATCACGCGCTTCTTCAGCGCAGGATCGAGCACCGGGAACGCCACTTCGATGCGCCGGAACAGGTTGCGGTTCATCCAGTCCGCGCTGGACAGGTAGACGTCGTGCGCCAGGTCGTTGCGGAAATAGAAGATGCGGCTGTGTTCGAGGAAGCGGCCGACGATCGAGCGCACGCGGATGTTTTCCGACAAGCCCGGCACGCCGGGACGCAGCGCGCACGCGCCGCGCACGATCAGGTCGATCTTCACGCCGTCGGCCGAGGCGGCGTACAGCGCGCGGATCACGGACTCGTCCAGCAAGGCATTCATCTTGGCGATGATGCGCCCCGGGCGGCCGAGCTTGGCGATGCGCGCTTCGTTGCGGATCGCCTTGATCAATTCCTTCTGCAGCGTGAAGGGCGCCAGCCACAGGTGGTCGAGTTTCTTCGGCTTGGTCAGGCTGGTCAGGTGCATGAAGACTTCGTGCACTTCGGTGGCGATTGCCGGGTTGGCCGTCATCAGCCCGAAGTCGGTATAGAACTTGGTCGTGCTCGGATGATAGTTGCCGGTGCCCAGATGCGCGTAATAGCGGAAGGCGCCTTCCTCGCGCCGGATCACCAGCGCCAGCTTGGCGTGCGTCTTCAGGCCGACCACGCCGTACACGACCTGTGCGCCGGCGCGCTCCAGCCGGTCCGCCCAGTTGATGTTGGCTTCCTCGTCGAAGCGCGCCATCAGTTCGACGATGACGGTCACTTCCTTGCCGCGCTGCGCGGCAAGGATCAGCGATTCCATCAGGTCCGAGTTCATGCCGGTGCGGTAGATCGTTTGCTTGATCGCGACCACGTCCGGGTCGACCGCTGCGCTGCGCACGAATTCCAGCACCGGCTGGAAGGACTGGAACGGATGGTGCAGCAGCACGTCCTGCTTGCGGATCACCGAAAACAGGTCGAGGTTGGCGAGCTTGGCCGGGTAAGCCGGTATGTACGGCGGGAAGCGCAGTTCGGGCTGCGGCGCATGGTCGATCAGCTCCGACAGGCGTACCAGGTTGACCGGGCCTTCGACCGCGTACAGCCGGTTGCGGTCGATCGAGAATTGCTGCAGCAGGAAGTCGGACAGGTGCGGCGGACAGTTGCGCGCCACCTCCAGCCGCACGGCGACGCCGAAATTGCGGCTCAGCAGTTCGCCCTGCAGCGCCTGGCGCAGGTTCTTCACCTCTTCCTCGTCCACCCACAGATCGCTGTTGCGCGTGACGCGGAACTGCGAATAGGCCAGCACGTCGCGCCCCGGAAAGAGGTCGCTGATATGCGCATGGATGACGGAGGAAAGCAGGCAGAACGAGACGCCGTGCCTGGACAGTTCCGGCGGCAGCTGGATGACGCGCGGCAAGACGCGCGGCGCCTTCAGGATCGCGATCGCGGTACCGCGGCCGAACGCGTCCTTGCCGGACAGTTCGACAATGAAGTTCAGGCTCTTGTTGACGACCTGCGGGAAAGGGTGCGCCGGATCGAGCCCGATCGGCGTCAGCAGCGGCCGCACCTCGCGCTCGAAATATTGCCTGACCCAGGCGCGCTGCGCGTCGTTACGGTCCTGGTCGCGCAGCAGGTGGATGCCTTCCTTTGCCAGCTGCGGCAGCACCGCTTCATTCAGCACGCGATATTGATGCTCGACAATCTGGTGGCATTCGGTGCTCGCCAGCGCCAGCGCTGCGCTCAGCGCTGGCGGTTCGATGACTTCGTCGCCGCCGACGTGCTTGTTCGCCAGCAGGCTGGCGATGCGCACTTCAAAGAATTCGTCGAGGTTGCTGCTGACGATGCATAAATATTTCAGGCGTTCCAGCAGCGGCACGGCCGGGTTTTCCGCCTGCGCCAGCACGCGGCGGTTGAAGGCGAGCTGCGACAGCTCGCGATTCAAATAAACGACACTGGCTGGGAGCAGCGAGGCTTCGGAGGCGCCTGCCGCGACTTTCTTGTGCATTTTCTTGTCTTTTGGCATGGAAACTCAGCAGAGTCTAGTGAGTCATTATGACAACTTCATGACAGCGCCGCGCGGCGATTTTTGGATTTGTGACACGATTTTTGCGCAAGTCATAAAGCTGTCATAAAGCTTCGTTACAGTCCGCACTGTCTTCTATAGACCAACCTAAGGAGCAGTGATGCAACTCAATAAATTCATTAAAAATGCGGTGGTAGCGGCGAGTGCCGCAGTCACGATGACGGCCGCAATGGCGGCGGATATCACGGGAGCCGGCGCGCACCACGCAATCGACGC